>JBIIQD010000002.1:0-24178 GCA_044342265.1 Hydrogenophaga sp.
TGCGGATCAATGCGTGCAAGGCCTCGGCCGTCACGGTCTTGCCGCGCGTGACTTCCTTGAGCTTTTCGTAGGCACCCTGCACGCCGAAGCGGCGCATCACGGTCTGGATCGGCTCCGCCAGCACTTCCCACGACCGGTCCAGGTCGTCCTCCAGCGCTTGCGTATTCAGTTCAAGCTTGTTCAGGCCGGTCATCAGCGAGCTGTAGGCCAGCACCGCATAGCCCATGGCCACCCCCATGTTGCGCAGCACTGTCGAGTCGGTCAGGTCGCGCTGCCAGCGGCTGATCGGCAGTTTTTCGCTCAGGTGCTTGAGCAGCGCGTTGGCCAGGCCCAAATTGCCCTCGGCGTTCTCAAAATCGATCGGGTTGACCTTGTGCGGCATGGTCGACGAGCCGATCTCGCCGGCCTTGAGCCGCTGCTTGAAATAGCCCAGGCTCACATAGCCCCAGATGTCGCGCGACAGGTCGATCAGGATGGTGTTGGTGCGCGCGATCGCGTCGAACAGCTCGGCCATGTAGTCGTGTGGCTCGATCTGGATCGAATACGGCTGGAAAGTCAGTCCAAGGCCCAGCGGCTCGGGCGTCTCGATGACTTTGCGGCTGAAGGTTTCCCAGTCAAAGTCGGGCCAGGCGGAGAGGTGGGCGTTGTAATTGCCGACGGCACCGTTCATTTTTCCGAGCAGCTTCACATGGGCAATTTTCTCGCGCGCGCCTGCCAGGCGCACCACCACGTTGGCCATCTCCTTGCCCACTGTGGTCGGGCTGGCGGTCTGGCCGTGGGTGCGGCTGAGCATTGGCACGTCGGCGAACTGGTGCGCCATGTCGCGCAATCGCGCAATCACCTGGTCCAGCGCGGGCAGCAGCACCACGTCGCGCCCGCCCTTGAGCTGCAGGGCGTGGCTGGTGTTGTTGATGTCTTCGCTGGTGCAGGCGAAGTGAACGAATTCGGCGGCTTTCTCCAGCTCTGGACGGGCATCGAATTTCGACTTGATCCAGTACTCCACAGCCTTGACGTCGTGGTTGGTCGTCTTCTCGATCTCTTTGATCGCCACCGCATCGGCCTCGCAGAAGTTCTTGACCAGGCCCAGCAGGTAGGTGCGCGCGCCCGCAGAGAGCGGGTGAAACTCGTCGAACCCGGCGTCAGACAGCGCAATGAACCAGGCGATTTCCACCTGCACGCGGCGGTGCATGTAGCCCTGCTCGCTCATGAAAGGGCGCAGCGGCGCGAGCTTGCCGGCGTAGCGGCCGTCCAGTGGGGAAAGGGCGGAAACAGGCGAAAGGGTGCCCGGCGCGGAAGATGAGGCGGTAGAAGTCGAACGCATGGGTGGATTGTAGAAGGGTGGTGTTTTTGGGCGCTGGCCTGCCACGGGGTTGCCCACGGGTCGCTAAAATGGCCAGCCCAGGGACTTTCACACTCACTTTCCATGAAACTCATCGGTGCCGTCACCAGCCCCTACGTGCGCAAAGTGCGTGTCGTCATGGCAGAGAAGAAGCTCGACTACCAGTTTGTGCCCGAGGATGTGTGGTCAGCCGACACGTTGATCTCTGCGTCCAACCCCTTGGGCAAGGTGCCTTGCCTGATCATGGAAGGTGGAGAAGCGGTGTTTGACTCGCGCGTGATCGTCGAGTACCTGGACACGCTCTCGCCGGTGGGCAAGCTGATTCCGCCGTCTGGTCGCGAGCGTGCCGAGGTCAAGACCTGGGAAGCGCTGGCCGACGGTCTGATGGACGCTGCCATCCTCGCCCGCCTGGAAGCCACCTGGCCCGGCCGCACACAAGAACAGCGCAGCCAGGCTTGGATCGACCGCCAGCTCGGCAAGGTCGACGCTGCGCTGGTGTCGATGGCCCGCGGTTTGGGCGACAAGCCTTTTTGTTCTGGTATCCACCTCAGCCTCTCGGACCTGTCGGTGGGTTGTGCGCTGGGCTACCTGAATTTCCGCTTCCCGCAGATTGAGTGGCGCACCACGCACCCCACGCTGGCCCGCCTGGCCGACAAGCTGGCGTTGCGCCAGAGCTTCATGGACACGAGGCCGAATTGATGGTTCACCCCTGCGCCGCGCCTGCGGCGCGTCACCCCCTCAAGGGGGCGATGCCTGCGGCCTGGCAGAGCCAGTTCCGCGGCATCCTGGAAAAACTCCCCTGCTGGCGAACGGATCAATTGTTCGCTCGGCGTTTGAGCCAGCGCATCAGCGCGCCGAGTCCCGGCAGTTTTTCGTACAGCTCTTCGGCCGCGTCCCAGTAATCGCGATGGTCGGTGACGCGGCCATCGCCGTCCATCGTCAGGTGCGAGCCGCCTCGAATGCTCTGGACGGTGGTGGTGTCGAAGCGGCGCATGCGGAAGCGGAACTCCCAGACCAGAAACGCCTGCTGACCGTCCACGATCTGATGTGAGACCACAAAACGGGGTTCGTGCAACGCCACGAACATGTGCTCGAAAATGCGTCGGATCGCGGGCAGGCCCTGCACCTCGTTGAAGGGGTCCTTGAAGCGGGCGCTGGGGTCGTAGTAGGTCGCCAGCTGCTCCAGGCTTTGCGGGTTCAGCTCTTCATAGAACCTGGCCAGGCGGTGCACGGCTTCTCGTGCATCAGGCGTTTGGACCATGGCGCTTCAAAGCCCCGTGGCGCGCCGCACCAGGGGAAAATAGGCGCGGTAGGGCAAGAGGCGCATCAGCTTCATCCAGCGTGTGAAACGGCGCGGGAAGTGGATCTCGAAGTCGCCGGCGGCGATGCCGGCCAGCATGTGGGTCGCCGCGACCTCGGGTGTGATCAGCGCCGGCATGTCGAAATCGTTTTGCGCCGTCAGCGGTGTTTTGACAAAGCCGGGATGCACCACGCTGACGCCGATGCCGCGCGGCGCCAGGTCCAGATACAGCGTTTCGGCCAGGTGCGTGAGTGCCGCCTTGGTCGGGCCGTAGGCCAGTCCTTTGGGCAAGCCTCGAAAGCCTGCCACGCTGCTGACCAGGCTGATATGACCCTGTCCCCGGGCGATCATCACCGGAAGCAAGGCATCCAGCAGGTTGAGCGCGCCGGTGTAGTTGATCGCCATGTGACGCTGCATCTCGGCCAGGTCGAAAGCGTCAGCGCGCAAGGCCTGGTAATGCCCGGCACAGAAGAGCACCAGGTCCAGCGGGCCTTCGGCCAGCAAGGCGCGCGCGGTCAGCGCGACCGACGGGGCGTCGGTCACGTCCATGGGCCAGGCCTGCACGGAGGGTGGCACGCCGGTGCGGCTGTGCCGGGCCACCAGTGCCTGCAGCCCCGCCTCGCTGCGCGCAGAGGCCAAGACAGTGGCGCCCTGCGCCAGCAGCTGCTCGGCCACGGCCAGTCCGATACCACTGGAGGCCCCGACCACCCAGACACGTTGTCCGCGCCAGGACTGGAAGGGAGGATTGAAAGGGCGCCACAGACCCGGCGTGCGCGGCGGTGGAGCCAGGGCCATGGGGACTGTGCCTTCGATGAAGCTGCGTTGTGCGGGCATGTTGGGCAATCAGGTGGGACGGCGTACAAAAGTGAGCGTGACCTCGCCCAGGCGGATACCGAATTTGCTCATCACGGCTTTGTTGAGCATCACGCGCTCGTCCAGCAGGTACATCCAGTCGTCGAACTCAACGTTCCAGACCCGTCCATCCACGGGCAGTGCCAGTGTGTAGCCCCAGCGGAAGGCGTTGCCGGCGGTCTCGCCCAGGGCCACGCCGACCACATCATCGGCCCGACCGGTGTATCGGCCATTGCCTTCGTGCTTGAGGCGCCAGATGCGCTTTTGGGTCGTGCCGTCGGAGTAGGTGAAGTCTTCGTCCAGCACGCCCTCATCGCCGTTCCAGCTACAGCGCATCACCACCGTGAAGCGCTTGACCACCTGGCCGCTGCGGTCCGTGAAGACGCCGTAAGCGTCCAGCGTGCCGTTGAAATACTGGCGCAGATCCAGCAGCGGCTTTTCGCGCGCATAGTCGCTCACCTGTGGCCCGGCGCAGCCAGCCAGTGTGAGGGAGGCCGCCGCTGCGGCGCCCGTGAGCAAAAGTCGTCGTTTCATGGCAAGGCCTTGTGGACGGAAGGGATGGAAGGAGGCAGGGCCCGGGCGGGACGAATCAGCAGCCAGTACAGCAGCGCTGCGGCCAGCAGCTTGAGCACGCACGGCAACACGCCATAGGCCAGGCTCAGGGTCTGCAGCGCTGCCTCGTCGCGGGCCCCGGGTGCGTAGCCGAAGAGCCCCAGCAGTGGCAGCGCCAGCCCGGCGGCCAGCGCGAGATTGAGTTTGGTGGCGAAGTTCCACCAGCCCAGATAAGCGCCCTCGCGGCGACCACGCTCACCCAGATCGTCCATTAGGCCCGTCAGCAGCGCGCCCGGCAAAGCCAGGTCGGTGCCCAGCGCGATGCCCGAGAGGGCGCACACCACCAGGAAAGCCCCGGTCTCACCAGCGCCCAGAGAAGCGGTCCAGACAAACACCGCCACCGCCAGCAGCATGCCGACGAGCCAGGTGCGCGCCAGACCCAGCCGTGGCACGACCCGCACCCATAGCGGCAACGACAGTGCGGCGCACAGGAAATAGGTCGCAAGGAAAGCCGGTTCCAGCGCAGGTGAGGCCTGCAGCCGGTCCTGCACAAAAAAGAGCACCAGCGTGGCGGGAATCGCGCTGGCCGTGCCGTTGACCACAAACACCAGCAACAGCCGCACAAAGCGCGGCTGGCGCCAGGGGCTGCCCAGGGATACCCCTTTCAAAGCGGGCAACGCAGTCGGCGGCGCCAGCGCGCGACGCCAGGCCAGCCAGCCCAGCAGCAACAACACGGCAAACGTCGCCACTGTGATCCCCAGACCCGCCACGGTCGGCAACACGGCCGCGACCAACACGCCGACCAGCGCCAGGCCTTCGCGCCAGGCCTGCACGCGGCTGCGTTGCGCCTCGTTGCCACCCAGACGCGCTCCCCAGGACTGGTGGGCGACGCTGGCCACGCTGTAGGCGGTGTAGGTGATCGCCATCAGAATCCCGGCCCAGGTCAGCAATAGCGGCACCTGATCGCGCAACGCCATCGGTGGGAACAACAAGCCCCACAAGCCAAGGGCCAACACCGCGGCCGCGACTGCCGAGGCTCCGAGCACAGCCCGCGAGGAGCGCTCAAACAGGCGATCACACCAGCGGCCGATCCATGGGTCGAGCACCGCGTCGAACAAGCGCGCCGCCAGCAGCACAAAGCCCAGCGCCGCCAGCGGCACCGCAAAACTGCGCGCGTAGTGGTTGGGCAAGACCACGTACAAGGGCAGCGCCACGAAAGCCAGTGGCAAGCCCAGCAAGCCGTAGCGCAGCCCTTCGCGCCAGGCGCCGGGCGCAGTGAAGCGCTCGACGGGAGAAGGGAGCAGCGGCGTGTTCATGACCGGATCATGGGGCGGCACCGGCGATCAGAGCCGCGCGCATCTTGGGCTGCGAAGTGCGGGGGGAGAGCCATATACCAAAGAAACGGGCCGAGAAGTCGGCGTCGTCCACGCGGCCCAGCACGCGACCATTGAGGTAAAAGCTTGCGCCCACGCCGGGCTCGTGCACTCCCAGCAGCCGGTCGCCCTGCTTCACGTCGGGAAACAACCCGTTCATGGCGGCCAGCCAGTCGCGCTCACTCGCGGGCGCCAGGGGCGTCTGGGCGCGCATTTCATCGATCGAGCGCTTGGCGATGTCGTTGCCGCTGAACGACCGCCGGTACTCCAACTCCAGTGCCAAGCGCTGGCGACTGAACTCGGCCGCTGAAAAGGCTTCTCCACCGTACAGCGTGGCGCGGTACACCTCCAGCCCAAACCATCGGAACAAGGTCTGCCCGATCGCGCGCTGACCCGCCAGCGCTTCGCTGGCAGACGGGGCGACGGGTGTGGCCAGGACGATGGCCGGGAGACAAAGGCACGCCAGCAGGATGGCCGTGGTCGTGGTCCTCAACAGCGGTCCAGGGGGTGTCTTCGGATTCATCGCATGTGCCTCAGTCCGGCTTGCGCAACGTGAACTGCACCACGTCGGTGTTGCCTTCGTCAAAGGCCGCCTCGCAGTAAGCCAGGTAGAACTCCCAGGTGCGCATGAAGCGGGTGTCAAAACCCAGCGCCTGCACCCGCTCCTGCTGCTGCAGGAACGCTGCACGCCACTCCCGCAGGGTGCGTGCGTAGTCGACGCCAAAGTGGAGTTGGTCGACCACCTCCAGACCGGCGCGCTGGGCAGCGGCACAAAACTCCGACGGGCTGGGCAGGCAGCCGCCCGGGAAGATGTACTGCTGGATGAAGTCGGTGCCGGACACGTAGCGTTCGAACAGGTCGTCGCGGATGGTGATGCTCTGGATGCAGGCGCGACCTCCGGGCTTGAGCAGGCGCGAGACGGCACCAAAGTAGGTGTCCCAGTATTCGCGACCGACAGCCTCGACCATTTCGATCGAACAGATGGCATCAAATGGCGCGTCGCTGATGTCGCGGTAATCCTGCAAACGCAAATCGGCGTCCGGGTTGCGTCGTTGGGCAAAGGCCAATTGCTCGGTCGAGAGTGTGACCCCGGTGACCGAAGCGCCAAATTCGGCGCTGGCCTTCTCGGCCAGCGCGCCCCAGCCACAGCCGATCTCCAGCACCCGGTCGCCAGGTTGCACGCCCGCCATGCGCAGGGCGCGGCGAACCTTGGCGTGCTGAGCCGACACCATGTCCTGATCGGGTCGTTCAAACAGGGCCGACGAGTAGTTCATGGTGCTGTCCAGCCACAGCTCATAAAAGGCGTTGCCCAGGTCATAGTGGGCATGGATGTTCTTGCGGCTGTTGGCCTTGCTGTTGCGGTGCAGCAGGTGATTGAGCCGGTAGGTCAGGCGGCCCAGCCAGGAACCATAGACAACCTCTTCAAGGGCGCTGCGGTTGGCGATCAGCAGTCGCAGCAGGTCGCTCAGTTGCGGCGTGCTCCAGTCACCAGCGATGTAGGTCTCGGCAAAGCCGATGTCACCAGACTTCAGCGTCGCAGAAAACATGTTCCAGTTGTTCAGCCGCATGCTGGCCAACGGCCCGGTTCCGCCGCCAAAACGCTGCACCGAGCCATCGGGCAACTGCAACGTGAGCGAACCGTGGCGCAGGCGTTGCAGCAGTTGCAGTGTGGTGCGCGCGGCGGCGGGGGCGTTGCGTGGCAGCGAAAAGCCGGTTGGCTGTGGGACGGTGGTGCTGTTCATGTCGGCGGTCGTCGGTTCAGTGAGACGAAGGGGCGGGGTGGCCGATGCTCACGGGCTGGGCCGGAGCAACGGGTTGACGGAAAAAGGGTGCTCGCTTGACCCAGAGGTGCAGGGCCTGCCAGTGAATGCGCGCGATCACCCCCAGCGTCATGGCGGGGTGGCGCCAGAGCGCCTGGCGCGCGCTGGCGGGGGTGAGCGGTTGTAGTGTGCCGCTGACGCTGGTGCGTATCAGTGCTGGTGCACCCACGTCGTCGTGGAAATCGATCCGCGCCACGGTGCGGTGGTCGTTGTCGCGAGCGGTGCGCATGAAGACAAAGCGGTATTCGCCCTGCACCGGGCAGAACGGCGAGACGTGGAACACTTTGTCGGCCGTTGCCGAGACACCGTAGTGCGGACGATCCAGCAGGTAGCAGTGGCGTTCGCCAAAGGTGTTGTTGACCTCTGCCAGCACCGCCCTGAGCGAGCCGTCGTGCCGGTGGGCGTACCAGAAGCTCACAGGCTTGAAGCTGTAGCCGAGCACGCGTGGGTAGGTGTGCAGCCAGACTTCTCCGTCGGCGTCGGTGATGCCGTGGGCGGCCAGCATGCCATCGAACCAGGCCAGGCAATCCTCACGACCGTCACCGTGGTCTCGATCGTGAAAGGCCAGGGCCGCGCGGCGGTTGCGCGCCAGAGCGCCGCTGCCGTTGTTGCGCAGGCTGCGCAGCGGCAACATCAGGAAATAAGTTGGATAGGCAAAGGCGTGCTCACGCGGTCGGGTGCGGGTGTGGCGCACCTGACCAAAGCCGATCTGGGCCACCGCGCGCAAGGTGCAGTTGGCCGCAGTGTCGGTCATGCAAACACCCCTGGCAGGCGAGCGTTGCGTTGCTCGGTGGCCGACTGCCGGGATAGCAGACCCTGCGCTGCGATCAGCTCGCGCGCCGCGCGCAGGCCGGCCTTCAGACCGTCTTCGTGGAATCCGTAGCCCATCCACGCACCGGCGTACCAGGTGTTGTGTTGGCCCTGCAGGTGGGCCATCTGCTGTTGCGCGCGAATCGCGCCGAGGTCGAACACAGGGTGCGCGTATTCGTACGAACCGATGACAGTCGCTGGGTCGATCTCGCGCTGGGGGTTGAGCGAGACCACCACCGGTGTCTTGACCGGCAAGGGCTGCAGCCTGTTGATCAGGTAATGGAGGCAGACCTGCGGTTGTTCCGCTGATGTTCCTGCCTCATAGTTCCACGCGGCCCAGGCGCGCTCATTGCGCGGCAGCACGGATGTGTCGGTGTGCAGCACCGCCCGGTTGGGTTGGTAGCGCACAGCGCCCAGCGACGCCTGCTCGGCAGCGCTGGCCTGATCGCCCAGGATGGCCAGCGCCTGGTCACTGTGGCAGGCCATCACGATGGCGTCAAAGCGCTCCACCCGGCCTTCGGTCACCACGCGAATGCCCTGCGCATCGCGCAGCACCCGCTGCACCGGCGAGTTCAGGCGTCGATCGGGAATGCCAGACACAATCTTCTCAACGTATTGCCGCGCGCCCCCGGACACCGTGTACCACTGTGGCCGGTTCGTGATCTGGGCCAATCCATGGTTGTGGCAGAACCGCACCATGGTCGCGACCGGGAAACGCAGCATCTGGTCGGTCGGACAGCTCCAGATGCAACCCATCATGGGCAAGAAGTACCAGTCGCGAAAGGCCGCCGAGAAACGGTGGCGGTCCAGAAAATCCCCCAGTGGCTCCAGCAGCGGGCTGTTTGCACCCTCGTCATCGCCGCGCCGCGCCAGCCGGGTGACCAGGCCATTGAACCGGACCACATCGGCGAGCATGCGCCAGAAGCGGAGATTGCGCAGGTTGGCACGCTGCGCGAACACCGTTCCGAGGTCACAGCCGCTCCACTCCAGTGCCGTACCCGCCGGGCCCGCGCCAGGCGCCTGCACGGAAAACGACATGTCGGAGGGCGCGATGGCCACTTTCAACTGTTCGAACAACGCCAGCAGGTTGGGGTAGGTGCGTTCGTTGAGCACCAGAAAGCCGGTATCGACCCCGAAGGTGATGGGCTGACCGTTGCCATCGGGAAGGGTCACGTCGACCGTGTGGGTGTGACCGCCGAAGTAGTCACCGGCTTCAAACAGGGTGATGTCGGCCAGGCCGGTCAGTGTGTGGGCCGCTGCAAGACCTGCAATGCCGGAGCCGACGATGGCCACGCGGGTGCGCACGGACCGCTCTGGTGCGCCGCCAATCGGGGAAGCGTGGTGGGCTGAGTACATGGCTCAACCCCGCCGAGTCGCGGCCCGTCCAGGGCGGCGGCGAGAGGAAAAACAAAGCACTGCGAAACGCCCCGACGCGAAGGAGGGAGGGAGGGAGGAGGAGGAGAAACGCCTCGGGATTGCAACCGCCGTGGTCGGCGGAAGGCTTCGCAGTGCATAAACCGGGATACCCAATGACACCTTCATCGGCGTCACTGCGCAGGTATTGAGCGAATCGGTGGAGAAAAAGTTCCTTGGGGGGATGACCATGTGCGCTCCTGACAGCAGCGATGATGCTACGACTAGATGGTCTTATTGTGACTGATCAGTCACAAAATAGGCGAACCGATTTTTTATTTGACCACGATGCATTCAGGGACTTTGCCTGCTGGAAAGGTGGAACGGGATCAGGCGAAAGGGCCGAGCACTTGGCCCCACAACGTTCGCACCGCCAGCGCCATGCCGCTGGATGCGTCGGCACCTGTCTGGGTCGGGGCCTCGTTCAGCCGAGCGCGGTGCTGTATGGCCCGCAGCTCACGGTAGGCGTCGGCAGCTTCCTGGCCAATGCCTTTGGGCAGCAAGCCGACTTTCTCGGCGCGCTGCAACAGCGCAATGTTGCCCAGGTTGCCCCGCAACTGCGGGTGTTCGCCCGAATGCGCCAGCACCAGATACTGCACCACGAACTCGACATCCACCATGCCCCCGGGGCTGTGTTTGACGTCGAAGACCTCGCCGCGCACCGGGTGGGCGGCGCGCACCTTCTCGCGCATCGCGGTGATCTCCTGTGCCAGTGCGCTGCGGTCGCGTGCCGCGGAAATCACGGCCTCGCGCACCGCATCGAAGCGAGGCTGCAGATCGGCCAAGCCCATGACAAAGCGGGCCCTCGTCATCGCTTGGTGTTCCCAGGTCCAGGCAGTGTTGCTGCCGCGGCCGCGCTGGTAGTTCTCGTAGGCGGTGAAGGTGGTCACAAGCAGCCCGGAGTTACCGTTGGGCCGCAGCGCGGTGTCGATTTCAAACAGGTCGCCCTCGCCGGTCTTGACCTGCAGCCAGTTGATCAGCTTGCGCACGAAGGCCGCATAGATCTCGCTGGCATTTTCATGGTCATCTTCGTACACGAACACAATGTCCAGGTCGCTGCCGTAGCCCAGCTCCTTGCCGCCGAGCTTGCCGTAGCCGATGATGGCGAAGGCCGGGACTTCCCGGTGGCGGTTCTTCAGCCGAGCCCAGCACCAGCGAGCGGTCAGGCGCAACACGGTGTCTGCGAGCGCTGAAAGATCGTCGGCCACTTGCTCCACTGTCAGCACGCCCTCGACATCGCGCGCCAGGGTGCGGAACATCTCGGCGTGGTGAGCACGGCGCAGCAGGTTCAGCAGCGCTTCCTCGTCGTCTTCTCCGGTGTGCTGCAGCGCGCGGCGCCGGTCTTCGAGATCGGCCTCGAACTGCACCGCCTCAAACCGGTCGGTCATGAGTTGCTGGCTCGCCAGCTCGTCGATCACACCCGGGTGCTTGAGCAGGTAGCGCGCTGGCCACTTGGCTGCGCCCAGCAGGCGCAACAGCCGCTCGTGCACCGCAGGACGTTCCTGCAGCAGCGCCAGGTAGCTCTCGCGGCGCAACATGGGCTCGATCCAGTCGGCCAGCCGCAACGCGGCCTGCTCGCCGACGCGCCCTTCGTCGATCCAAGCGCCAGTGCGCTCGATCAGCCGCACCAGACGTGCGCGAGCGTCCTCGCGCAGCGCCAGCACCCGCGGATGTTCACACCACTGGGCCACCCTGGCGGCAAAAGCATCGGGAAGTCCCGCCATCACACTCTGCAGGTCTTTGACTGCACCACGAGGCGCGCCCTGGTGGCACCCCTTGCCGTGGCAGCCACCACCCGCCACCCCACCCAACAAAATGTCAAATTCATGCGCCACCGTCTCGCGATGCGCATCCAGCGCGCGCAGGAAAGCAGCAGTGTCGGGATGGCCCAAGGTCGCCGCGATCCAGGCCAGGTCGTCGTCGCGGGTGGGAATCAGGTGGGTCTGCTGGTCGTCCAGGTACTGGATGCGGTGCTCGACCTGGCGCAGAAACTCGTACGCCTGCGCCAGCGCATCGGCCGTGGCGCGAGGCATCAAGCTGGCCTTGGCCACGCGTTGAAGCGCGTCCAGCGTCGGGCGCGTGCGCAGTTCGGGGAACTGGCCGCCCCGCACCACCTGCAGCAGTTGCACCGTGAACTCGATCTCGCGGATGCCGCCGCGTGAAAGCTTGACATCGTTGGCCCGGCCCGGGTTGCCGGCGGCGCGCTTGGCGGCGTGGTCGCGGATCTGGCGGTGAAGCGTGCGCAGCGCATCAAAGACGTTGTAGTCCAGGTACTTGCGGAACACGAAGGGCAGCACCGCGCCGCGCAGCGCGCCCGCGCTTTTGTCGGCGATGCAGGCGGCCGGCGCGATCACCCGGCTCTTGAGCCAGGCAAAGCGCTCCCACTCGCGGCCTTGCACCAGGAAATACTCTTCCAGCGCGCCCAGCGAGACCGCACTCGGCCCGGAATTGCCATTGGGTCGCAGCGCCAGGTCAACACGGAACACGTTGCCGTGCTCCGTGGTCTCGCCCACCGTGTTGTAGATGTGCTTGACTGCCTTTCCAAAGTACTCGTGGTTGCTGATGCGGTTGCGCCCCTGGGCGTTGCCGGCGGTCTCGCCATCGGCGTCGTACACATAGATCAGGTCAATGTCGCTGGAGACGTTGAGCTCGCGCGCCCCCAGCTTGCCCATGCCGATCACCCACAGCTGAGCACGCTGAGCGGGCGTACCGACGCCTCCCGTCGCGTGGGGTTCGTAGCCCTCCGAGGGGACTGGGTCAGCCTTGGGGCGGCCCGGTGGCTGCACCTGTCCTTCGCCGCTTGAAACCATCGGTGCGCCATACAGCTCGTCGAGTTCGGCGAAGGCCAACTGGCAGGCCTGGTCGAGCGCCAGCTCGGCCAGCTCGGTCATGGCACGGGTGACCTGGGTCAGCGCAACACCCTGTTCACAATCGAGCACCACCAGCCGCTCCATCACCAGCTGGCGCAGCACCCGCAATGCAGCGGGCACGGTCAGCCCGCGCGAGCGCAGCGTCGCCAGGCAATCAATCATCATGACCTTGACCGGCGCGCCCTCGGGCAAGCAGGACAGCTCCGCTACATAGCGGCGACGCACCCGCTGTACAAAGCGCGAGTGGTCGGCGCGACGACTTGTCAACGCCGACGAATTCACATTTGATGACAAAGCAAAAACTGTCGCTGCGGAACCGTCGCTGAGGCTGACCGTCATAATTTGCAGTGGATATGAATCAAAGCCCGGCCTTTGCAGCCCCCGTCTCGCGAACCCAGCGCACTTTTTCGGCGATCACGCGGCTGCTGCTGTGGACGGTGCTGGCAGTCTGGGCTCTCTTCGGATTGACCTGGGGCGCCTTGCATTTTTGGATTGTGCCGCGAATCGGCGACTGGCGCCCTGACCTGGAACGCTGGGCCAGTGCCGCCGTAGGGGTAACCGTGAAGGTCGGCGAAATCCGCGCCGGATCGCCGGGCGGGGGCAGCGCGCAGACCAGCTACCAATTGAGGCTGGTGCCAGCGCTGGAGCTGTCGGACGTGCGGCTGTTTGACCCCGCGGGTCGCGAAGCTTTGCGTCTGCCCCGCGTGCGGGCGGCGGTGTCTGTGACCTCGCTGTGGCGTCTGGGATTTGAGCAACTGCTGATTGAAGCACCTGTCCTGGACATCCGGCGCACACCCGAAGGGCGCTTCGAGGTCGCCGGGTTGGATCTGTCCGGGCAGGAGAAACAGGACGGGCGAGCGGCCGACTGGTTCTTTTCGCAAACCGAATTCGTGATCCAGAACGGCACGGTGCGATGGACCGACGAGCTGCGTGCCCAGCCGACGCTGGCGCTGACATCGCTGAACTTCGTCGCACGCAACGGCTTGCGCAGCCACTTGCTGCGGCTGGACGCCAGCCCGCCCGCCGACTGGGGACAGGCTTTTAGCCTGATCGCCAACCTGCGCGAACCGCTGATCGATCTCGGGACGGCATCACCTGGACAGGCACCATGGCACAACTGGAGCGGAGAGCTGTATGCCGACTTTCCGTCGGTCGATGTTGCGCGCCTCAAGGGGCAGATTGATGTGTCTGACTGGGGCGTGGAAGTGCGTGCTGGCCAGGGCAAGCTGCGCGCCTGGGGCGATCTGGAGCGCGGCCAGCTCGCGGGAGTCACCGCCGACCTCGGACTCAAAGGCGTGTCCACGCGCCTGGGCGCCCAGCTGCCGGAACTCGAACTGGACAGCCTGGATGGCCGATTGGCGGCGAGCTGGAGCGCACAGGGCTTTGAACTGTCCAGTGACAACCTCGCTTTTCGCACCCGAGATGGCCTGGCGTGGCCTGGCGGCAAGGTCAAGCTGGGCCATGACAATGGCCTGGCCAGCCGCACCCGATCAACCACGGTCGAGGCTGACCGCATGGAGCTGGCCGCATTGGCTGCGTTGGCGACCCGCATGCCACTGCCCGATGAAAGTCTTCAGCTGCTGAGCAGTCTGCGCCCCGCGGGCCGCATTGAGGGTTTCTCGGCCCGCTGGCAAGGTCCTGTACCGGCGAACGTCCCGGCGGGATCGCCCGCGCCTGCCCCCGCTCCCATCAACGCCTACCAGGTCAAGGGGCGGGCGGTGGGGCTCTCGCTGGCCAGCGCGCCCAGCGGAAAGATGTCCAGCTTCGGCCCCTACCCGGTCGCCGGTCGCCCTGGAGTGACCGGCGCCAATGCCGATTTCGACATCGACCAGGACGGTGGAACAGCCCGTATCGCCATTGCCAACGGCTCCATCGACCTGCCCGGCATGTTTGAAGTCTCGGCCATTGCGCTGAACAGCCTGGAGGCCGACGCGCGCTGGGAGGTCAAGGGTGAACGGATAGAGGTGTGGCTGGACAACATGCGCATGGCCAACGCCGACGCTGCCGGCACTGCGCAGGTGCGATGGGTCACGACCGATCCGGCGCGCAGCAAATCCAAGTCCCGTTTTCCCGGCGCAATCGAACTTGAAGCCAAACTGACCCGCGCCGATGCGAAACAGGTGCATCGCTACATGCCCCTCTCCGTCAGCGCCGAAGTACGGCGCTATTTGCGCGAGTCAGTGCTCGGTGGCAGCTCGGACAGTATCGATTTCAAGGTTCGAGGCGATCTCTGGGACCTGCCGTTTCACGAGCCTGGTGCCGCGGGTGATTTCCGCATCACTGCAGCGCTCAAGGGACTGGACTTTGCCTATCTGCCTGCCTACTTTCAGCTCGACGGGGAACCGGCCTGGCCAGCGCTCAAGGGGGTGGACGGTCAACTGGTGATGGACCGTGCTTCGCTGCGCCTGAGCGGGTTGAACGGCGGCGTCGAAGGGCAGCCTCGGGTGCGCCTGAGCGATGGCGACGTGGCAGCGGACAACCTGATGATCGAGCCCGTGCTGACGGTGGCGACCCAGGCACAGGGACCGGCCAGCGAAGTGCTGGGTTTTGTTCAGGGGTCACCGGTCAATAGGTTGCTGGGCAACGCGCTGGCCCGCACCAGCGGCACCGGCCAGGCCGGTGTTGGCTTCAAGATGCAGCTGCCGCTCAGAAGGATCGACGAAATCAGTCTACAAGGCACGGTGGCGCTCAATGGCAACGACCTGCGCATCACGCCCGACTCACCACTGCTGGAGCGAAGCAGCGGCAGCATTGCATTTACCGAGCGTGGTTTCAAGCTGAGCGACGCGCGAGCGCGCCTCTTCGGCGGCGAGTTGAGCCTGGAAGGGGGCATGCTGCCGGCCGATGCACAAGGCCCCTCGCGGATCGAATTCCGCGGCCAGGGCACGGCCAGCGCCGAGGGGCTGCGCGAAGGCGGTCTGGGCATTGTGTCGCGGCTGTTCGCCCGGGCCAGCGGCAGCAGCGAGTACAGCGCCAGGTTGGGTTTTCGGGCAGGCGTTCCAGAGATTTACGTGACCACCGGACTGCAGGGCATGGCGCTGGACCTGCCATCGCCCTTGGGAAAGCGCGCCGAGGACAGCCTGGTGCTGCGCTATGACAACGTGGTCGCGGCCGTCGGCGCCGGCGTCGGCGGCGAGGTGGCGCGCAATGATCGGCTCGGCATTGAGGTCGGTTCGCCGGGGCAACCCCTGCTTTCATTGCAGTACGAGCGTGACATCACTGGCGCCGAGCCGCGAGTGTTGCGTGGCAGCCTGGGCGTGGGCCTGTTGCCTGGCGAGTCGGCGCCATTGCCGCTTCAAGGCGTGCTGGCCAACCTTCGCCTTGACCGCATCGAGGTGGACGCCTGGGAACAGGTGTTCAACAGCGTCACGGCGGCCCCTGCGGCCAGCAGTGCGGCAGCGGCCGCTCAGCCTGCCTCGAACAGCGTGTCCTACCTGCCGACCATCGTGGCGGTGCGGGCGGCGCAGGTGCTGGTCGACGGTCGCAGCTTCAATGGTGTCGTGCTGGGCGGTTCCCGCGATGACACCCTGTGGCGAGTCAACGTCGACGCCGACGAACTCAATGGCTATGTCGAATACCGGCAACCCACTGCGGGCAATGCGGGCAGCGTTTTCGCGCGCCTGGCCAAGCTCAACCTGCCGCCCAGCGCTGCGGCCGAGGTCGAGCAATTGCTCCAGCAACCCAGCAGTGTGCCGGCGCTGGACATCACGGTCGAAAACCTGGTGCTGGCGGGCCGACAGCTCGGACTGGTCGATGTACAGGCGGTCAACCGGGGCACGGGGCGCAACCGCGAGTGGCGCCTGAACAAACTCAATGTGCGAGTGCCCGAGGCCCGACTGATCGGCAGCGGCAACTGGGCCCCGCCTGAGAGGGACGGTGGTGCGCGTCGCACCCTTCTGGACTTCCGGCTGGACGTGGACGATTCAGGCAAGCTGCTGGAGCGCTTCGGACGTGCAGGCGTTGTGCGGGGTGGCAAAGGGAGCATCGAGGGCTCGATCGGCTGGCTGGGTTCGCCGTTCACGCTCGATTTCCCCAGCTTGTCGGGAAAGATGGAGGCCGATTTCAAGTCGGGTCAGTTCCTCAAGGTCGAGCCTGGAGCCGCCAAGCTGCTGGGCGTGCTCAGTCTGCAATCGCTGCCGCGGCGCCTGACGCTGGATTTCCGCGATGTGTTCTCCGAAGGGTTTGCGTTTGACTTCGTCCGTGGGGATGTGCAGGTCAGCCAAGGGGTGGCCAGCACCAACAACCTGCAGATGAAAGGCATCAATGCGGCGGTGTTGATGGAGGGCAGCGCCGACATCGCGCGCGAACAGCAGGACCTCAAGGTGGTGGTGGTGCCCGAGATCAATGCGGGCACTGCGTCACTGATCGCCACCGCAATCAATCCGGCCATTGGCCTGGGCACTTTCCTGGCCCAGTTCCTGTTGCGCGAACCCCTGCAATCGGCCGCCACCCAACAGTTCCAGGTCAGCGGCAGCTGGGCCGACCCCAAGGTCGAGAAGATCGACCGCAAGGCCGAGCCAGCGCCGTCGGACAGGTCCACCGACAAACCGCTGCTGAAGTAAGCTGCACATACCTGCGCCCAGCCCTTGAGGCGCACAGAGGAGTTGCCATGAAAGTCGCTGCTATCCAGATGGTCTCGGGCATCAGCCTGGACGCCAACCTCAGCGCCGCGCGCGCCCTGCTGGACCAGGCCGCCCGCGCCGGGGCCGAATTGGCGGTGTTGCCCGAGTATTTCTGCTTCATGGGCCACAAGGACGTTGACAAGTTGCTGCTGGCCGAGCAACCCGGCCTGGGCACGGTGCAGGACTTTCTCTGCGACGCGGCGCGGGAACTCAAGATGTGGGTGGTCGGCGGCACCTTGCCAATGGCCACCGATGACCCCGCCCACGCGGCCAACGCGTCTCTTGTGTACGACCCCAAAGGCCATTGCGTGAGCCGCTACGACAAGATCCACCTGTTTCGCTACGACAACGGGCGTGAGGCGTATGACGAAGCGGCGGTGCTCAAGGCGGGCGATACGCCCACGGTGTTCGATTTGCCGGCGCGCAGCGGTGCGCGCTGGCGCGTCGGCATGAGCGTCTGCTATGACTTGCGTTTTGGTGAGCTCTACCGGATGCTCGCCGCCGACCTGCTGCTGGTCCCCGCCGCCTTCACGCACACCACCGGTCAGGCCCATTGGGAGCTGCTGCTGCGCGCCCGCGCCATCGAAAACCAGGCCTATGTCATCGCCAGTGCGCAAGGCGGTGTGCACGAGAACGGCCGCCGAACCTGGGGCCACAGCATGGTCATCGACCCCTGGGGCCAGGTGCTGGCGATGCAGGCCGAAGGCGCAGGCGTGGTGCTGGCCGACCTGGACTTGACCTACTTGCACGGCGTTCGCGAGCAGTTGCCTTCTCTGCAGCACCGAAGACTGTGAGCCGATGAAGCGACTGCCGCGGCGATGGCTGCTCTGGGGTGCGCTGCTGCTGCTGGTGGCGGCCCTTCTGGGCGTGCTGGTGTTTCTGGCGGCCGAATACGAGGAAACGCGCGACCAGGAAGCGCTGGAGCGCGATGCGGGCACGCTCGCTGGCGACATCCGCAACGCACTGGTGCGCAACGTGCAGACTCTGCAGTCGCTGCACAGTGTCTCGCCCACGGCGGCCTCCTGGCAGGTCCCTGCGGCCGAGCTGCTGACCCAGCACCGAGAGCTGGTGCGGCTGGAGTGGCGCGATGCTGAGCTGCAGTTGCTCGCTCACCAAGACACCCGTTTCGTCGCCGACCTCTTCGGTCAGTTGCCGCGCCAGCAGGCGCTGCCCGACATTCGCCAGGCCTGCGAAGGCGCGAAGCGCGCTTCCGGGCCTTCGTTTTCGCCCAGCTATTTCTGGCCGATGAGCAACGGTCTTGGCATGGAGCTGATCGACATGTGCCTGCCGGTGGTGCGCGCCGGTATCGCCGAAGGCTATCTGGTCGCGACTTATTCCTTGCCCGGGCTGCTGTCAGAGTTCTCCAACAAGGAGCTTTTGCGCGGGCGCGGACTGGCGTTCACCGAAGTCGACGGCACGCGGCTGGCGCTGCACAGCGCCGTGTTCAGCAACCGCCAAATGCAGCTGGCCACCACTTTGCTTGACCTGCCGGGGCATACGCTGATGCTGCGCCTGGAAAGCCCGCGCCGCGCCGCTGGGCTGTTCCCCAACGTGTTGACGGCCGTGGTTGGCGCGCTGTCGCTGGCGCTATTGGCGGTGCTGGCGCTGCTGGCGCGCGACATGCGCCGGCGCCAGCGGGCCGAGACCGAGGTGGCAGACGCGCTGGCATTTCGCAAGGCGATGGAAAACTCGCTGGTGACCGGCCTGCGTGCGCGAGACATGCAAGGATTGGTGAGCTATGTCAACCCGGCGTTTTGCCAGATGGTGGGATTTACCGCCGACGAGCTGATCGGCACAGGACAGCCTGCTCCCTGGTGGCCACCCGAACTGGTCGACGAGTATCAGCTGCGACAGGCGGTGCGCCTGGCCGGGCAGACGCTGCCGCGAGAAGGCTTCGAGTCGGTGTTCCAGCGCAAGGACGGCACGCGCTTCCCCGTGCTGATCATCGAAGCACCTCTGATCGACGCCCAGGGCAACCAGACCGGCTTCATGAGCGCCATCCTCGACCTGAGTGAACAGCGCCGCGTCGAGGAGCTCAACCGCACGTCGCAAGAGCGGCTGCAGGCGACCGCCCGGTTGGCCACGGTGGGGGAAATGGCTTCGTTGCTGAGCCACGAACTCAACCAGCCGCTGGCCGCGATCGCCAGCTACGCCAGTGGCACGCTGAACCTGCTCGACGAGCCAGCCGATGCCGCCCAAGGCCTGCCCACCAGCGACCTGCGTCAGGCCATGCAACGCATCGGCGAACAGGCCGACCGCGCCGGCCGCGTGATCAAGAGCGTGGCCGACTTCGTGCGCCGGCGTGAGCAGGTGCGCGAGGCCGTGGCGCCCGATAGCCTGATCGAATCCATCATGCCGCTGCTCACGCTGCAGTCCAAGAAGCTCGGCATCCGGGTGCAGACGAACGTGGCGCACCACTGCCCGCCTGTGCTGTGTGATCGCACCATGGTCGAACAGGTGCTGCTCAACCTAGGGCGCAATGGCATGCAGGCCATGCCCGAGGGCGACCCGCCCCAGGGCTCGGGGCAGCGTGTGCTCACGCTGTCCGTCGGGCAGTCGCGCCTGCACTCGGGCAAAGAAGACCCTCCGCGCAAAGTCTGGGTCGAGTTCGCCGTCACCGACCACGGGCGTGGCCTGAGCGACGAGGTGCGCGAGAAACTCTTCACCCCCTTCTTCACCACCAAGGCCGAAGGCATGGGCCTGGGGCTCTCGCTGTGCCGCACGGTGATCGAGCAGCACGGCGGCGCGCTGACTCACGAGCCCGCGCAGCCGCGCGGCACGGTGTTCCGGTTCACGCTGCCGGGGGCCTAGAGACGCCATCGTTGCGCATCTGCGTTGAGCAGGGAACCGGCGCTGCGGAGGTGTCTATTGTTTGAGTGCTTCCCAGCGGGACTTCACTTTTGCCTGGTCGTGCGGCGCGAGCAGCTTCTTTTCGATGCCGATCTTGGTCAGTGAAGGGTAGGCTGTCTTAAACCGTGCTTCGTCGACTGCCCACTGATCGGAGATGGTGACGTCAAAGGTGCCCCCGCTGGCGCCGACCACGGCTTGATCGATCAGTGGAATGACGGGTCCGGCGCGTTCCTCATCGTCCTTGCGCTCGCGCACCACGGCTTGGACATGTCCGATGTAATAGACGCCCGCCTTAGGGAAGGACAGGTCCTGCATCAGCACGGTTTGAAAACTCCCGATGAACGGGAAGGACCGGACCATCGACAACATGGCGGGCATCACGTAGTCGCCTGGCGCCAGTTCGTAGCTCAGGAGGTAGCTGTTGGGCGCATTTTTTCCCTCGGAGGGCCGCCGGGCCTTGTCGTCCGGTTGAAAGTTGAAACGATCGGCCTTTTCTTTGGCGCCGCCTTTTTCGACGTTGACCACCAGCAGTTCAGGTTGGAACGAGGCCTTGTAGCGGTTGTCGATGGTGGCGCTCATCAGCAGCGTGACTTTGTCGGCTTTGGGCGCGCTGTTGTCGGACAAGGCCATGGGCAGTTGGGTCGCGCAACCTGTCAGCGCTGCGGTGATAGCTGCTGTCAGCCAGAGAAAAATGCGATGTTTCATGGGACTTCCCTGAGAATTTTTTTGGCAAGTGAGGATGAAACCCGCGCGGTTCATTTGGGGCTGCCCGCGGGGCCGTCGGGATTCTAGGGCCTGAACTATCATCGCGCCCATGACCCAGCACCCCGACGCCAAGGTGTTCATCGTTGACGATGATGCGGGCGTGCGCGATGCGCTGGCGTGGTTGCTGCGCACGCGGCGCCTGCTCAGCGAGGCGTACGACAGTGCCGACGATTTTCTGGCACAGATCGCACGCTGGAGCCGCGAGCCCGACGTGCCCTGCTGCATGCTGCTGGACGTGCGCATGCCGGGCACCAGCGGACTGGCGCTGTTCGAGCATTTGCTGACCCTGCCCTGGCGCCACGCCATGCCGGTGATCTTCTTGTCCGGCCACGCCGACGTACCGACGGCGGTCGATGCCGTCAAGCGCGGGGCGTTCGACTTCTGTGAAAAACCCTTTTCCGACAATGCGCTGGTCGACCGGGTCGAACAGGCCTTGGGCCTGTCGGCACAAGTCCTTGCGAGCCGCCGTGCCCAGCTCGGAGTTCAACAGCGGCTGGACGGTCTGACAGAGCGTGAGCGCGCCGTGATGGACCTGGTGATCGCCGGTCTGCCCAACAAGCTGGTGGCCGATCGGCTGAACATCAGCGTGCGCACCGTGGAAGTCCACCGCGCCCGTGTGTTCGACAAGATGGGCGTGAAATCGGCGGTCGAGCTGACCAACGCGCTGCAACTGGCGGGCGGCCGTTGAGACTCAGTCCTTGCGGTGGTCGTCTGGGCTGTCGCTGCGGCGCTCCTCGGGCAGTTCACCCTTCTTGCGACCAGAGAACATGGTCCACCACACAATGAAAATCAGCAACAGCAGCGCAGCCAGCGCCTCGAGCAACAACAACATCATGGGCAGGACCTGGAGTGGGTGGTCACGGTGGACAGCGGTCGTGATTGTAGGCAGCCTGGCCGCGTGCGCCAGCGTGGAGGTCCCCCAGACCCCGTCGCCGCCACTGCCATTGCCACCAGTCGTCGCCGATGAACCCTTGCCTCCGGCGATTCAGCGCGCGGGCGCGCGCTGGGCGCCAGTGCGCTGGAGCGACCTGCCGGGTTGGGGGCAGGACGGGCTGCACGAGGTCTGGAGCGCCTGGGTGCGCAGCTGTGAGAAACCTGCCGCAGGCCAGGAGGCGTTGTGCACCGAGTTGCGCCCCCTGACGATGGCCGATGGGGGTGATCAGCGCGCGTGGATCGAACGCCGCTTCAGGCCTTACCGCGTGCTGGAAGCCGATGGCAGTACGCCAACGGGTCTGCTGACCGGTTACTACGAGCCGGTGATGTCGGGCTCTCGCGTGCGAACGGCCACCCACCGTGTGCCGCTGTACGCGGCGCCACCGTCGTTGCGTGCCGGTCAGCCTTGGTACAGCCGTCAGGAGATCGACGCTTCCCCCGCCGCGCAGGCCGCGCTCAAAGGCAAAGCAATTGCCTGGCTCGCCGACCCCCTGGACGCCTTGATTTTGCAGATTCAAGGCTCGGGGAGGTTGAACCTGCGCGAGCCTGATGGCCGCTCCAGGATCGTCAGGATGGCGTTTGCTGGCCACAACGGCCACCCCTACCGCAGCGTGGGCCGCTGGTTGCTGGACCGCCGTGAAATCAGCGACGCCACCTGGGAAGGTATCCGCGCCTGGGTGGCGAAAAACCCTGGGCGCCTGAACGAAATGCTTTGGAGCAACCCGCGCACGGTGTTCTTCAAGGAAGTGGCGCTCAGCGACATGGACGCCCGATTCGGGCCGAGCGGCGCCCAAGGCGTGCCGCTGACTCCAGGCCGTTCGATTGCAGTGGATCCACAAAGCGTTCCCTATGGCACGCCCGTCTGGATCGCGACCCAGGGACCCGCCATGGGCCAGCAAAAGCTGGTGATGGCGCAGGACACGGGTGGTGCGATCGTGGGCGCGGCTCGCGCTGACCTGTTCACTGGCTGGGGCAGCTACAGCGAGCCGGCTTACCAGCTCGCTGCAAAGCTCAAGCAGCCGCTGCAGATGTGGGTGTTGTGGCCGCGGTGAGCGCGCTCTGGACTCAGCCGTTGTTGGCCTTGTATTCGCAGAGCAGCTTGGGGTTGATCTGCCGCTGCTGCTCGCAGATGGCGGCGAAGGTCTCGCGATTGCGCTTTTCTTCGTCACCGTTGTAGACCGTCACGCCAGTGACCAGACCCACCAGCGGGCACAAGGCAGCGGCTGCACCACCGGTAGCAATCGCGGCGAGCACGCAGACATTGTTGGCGGCTGCGCCCCAGCCGAATGCGCCATACGCGCTCCACATGGCTGGTTGCTCAACCGCAGGGGCTGCTTTGATCTGTTGATACGCAATCGCTTTGGCGCCCAGGGTCAGAATCCCAAGCGGGTTCGCTTCGGCAGCGCCGAAAGCCAGACCCACCGCAGTGGAACCGACGTCAGCCAACTGCCCAGTTACCGCTGCGTTCCGCAACACGGCGGGGTCGTCTTCGGCCCTGACCTGGCCAGGCACCGCGCAGGCTGCCGCAACCAACAGAAGCAGTGATGCGAGGTGGCGCCTCAGTTTGATAGAGGCGACGTGGGTTTGTGCCCCTTGCTGGGCATTGCGCTGAGACATGGCCTGGGTCCTTCAGTGGTGCTGTTGCGGGGCCACCACATTGGTAAGGCCCGTCATGACCACTGAATCGGCTGCGCTGGAGGGTTTCTTTAGGGCGCCCCCGCTCCCATGACATCACCCGGCTGACGTCTCAGCAAAACTTTTGACTCACCAACCTCAGAACCCTGGAGACCTTCTATGGCGCCAAAGCTTTCCAAGGAAGAAAGCGAGAAAAATGTTACGGCGGGCGATTGAGATTGATGTTTACAATCAATAGTCTTACATCGTTGGGTCTTTTGATTTCGTTTCGGAGACTCGTTGGCTCCCGTTCAGAACGCCCACAGCGCCAGCCTCGCTGGGCTAGGGCGCATACCATGGTATTCAGGTAATGAACGTTTTCGTGCCCATTCGAAGTCTCTCGATATTTGTGGAAACCCTCTCGGTCACGTTGTTTGTGGCCCTGACGCTGAGCCTTCTGGTCGTCGCCACCGGCCGCCTTCACGGTCGCTTCAGCATGGACCACCCCGGTGCTGTCCAGAAATTCCACATCAACCCGACCCCGCGCATTGGAGGCATGGGGATTTATTTCAGCCTCGTGGTGGCGTGGTACATCCTCAAACCGTCCGAGGCCAGGCTCATCCTTGGCGCCATCGTGGTCGCCGGTCTGCCGGCGTTCCTGTTCGGTCTGATCGAAGACTTCACCAAAAGAGTGAGTGTTCGCTCGCGTCTGCTCGCCACCATGAGCAGTGGGGCCCTGGTGTGCATCCTGTCCGGCGCCACGCTGTCCCGCCTGGACGTCCCTTTTCTCGATGAGCTCCTGCAATACACCCCGTTGGCCATCCTGTTCACCGCTTTTGCTGTGGGCGGTGTCGCCAACGCCATCAACATCGTCGACGGCTTCCATGGCCTGGCCAGTGGCGTGGGCATCCTGGCCTTCGTCGGACTGGGCCTGCTCGCACTGACCGGGGGTGACGTGTCGGTGGCGGCGGTGGCCTTTCTCGGCGCCACCGCTCTCCTGGGCTTCTGGCTGGTGAACTACCCCTGGGGCAAGCTGTTCCTGGGCGACGGCGGTGCCTACTTCAC
>JBIIQD010000102.1:0-7276 GCA_044342265.1 Hydrogenophaga sp.
TGGTGCAGGACGCGGCCATGATTTTTGTGACCCACGACCTGAATCCCCGTGCGCTGTCGCCCAAGCTCAAAGGCTTTGTGCAAGCCCAGAGCTGGTTCCAGGACGTGACGCCGATCACCGTCACCAAGTAGTTCCCGTCCAACCCCAGCCAGGAGTACCACCATGTGGCTCTATGTGATCAAGCGCATTCTGTATGCCGTTCCCATCGGCATTGGCGTCACGGTGTTCTGTTTTGCACTGGTGTACCTGGCGCCCGGCAACCCGGTGCAGAGCCTGCTGCCCGCCGACGCCACGCAAGAGGTGGTCGACCTGATCATGCAGACCTACGGCTACGACAAGCCGCTGCCGGTGCAGTACTGGAACTGGCTGATGCGGGCGCTGTCGGGCGATCTGGGCGTGTCGATCCAGTCCAGTCGGCCGGTGGCGGAAGAGGTGATGGCTTCGTTGGCCAACACCGTGTTCCTGTCGGCTGGCGCCGTGTTGCTGGCGTTCAGCATCGCACTGGTGTTGGGTGTCACGGCGGCCTATTACCGCGGCAGTGCCGTCGACCGCGGCGTGACAGCCCTGTCGATCGTGGGCGTGAGCGTGCCCAACTACTGGCTGGGCATCGTGCTGGTGATCATCTTTGCGGTTGAGCTGAACTGGCTTCCGGCCACGGGCATGGGCCCTGGGGGGTCGGAGACCTTCGACATCACCAACTGGGAGCACTTCAAGTACCTCATCATGCCGATCATCACCATGTGCATGGTGCCGGTCGGCATCATCACCCGCACCACCCGTTCGGCCGTGGCCGAGGTGTTGGCCAACGAGTTCATCAACACCTTGCGCGCCAAGGGTCTGAGCGAACTGGCCGTGCTGCGCCATGTTCTCAAAAACGCGCTGCCGCAGGTGCTGGCCGTGATGGGCCTGCAGTTCGGCTACCTGATGGGCGGATCGATCCTGGTCGAGACCATCTTCAACTGGCCCGGCAGCGGCTTCCTGCTGAACAAAGCCATCCTCACCCGCGACATACCGGTGCTGCAGGGCTCCATCCTGGTGTTGGCTCTGGTGTTTGTGTTCGCCAACCTGGTGGTGGATCTGTTCCAGACCCTGGTCGACCCCCGCATCTCCCGCACCTAACTTGCGCACCCAAGGAGTCAACTGCCATGTCCACCGCCATCGCCCCACCCAACCCCTTCCAATCGGTCGCAGCAGAAGAAGCACCAGCCAGCCGCACCCGCGGCTACTGGCAGACCGTGGCCTATCGCCTGCGTTACGACTACATCACACTGGGCTTCATGCTGCTGATCTTTCTGATCGTGATGTCGGCGCTGCTGGCGCCCTGGCTGGCCACCAAAGATCCCATGGCCACGTCCATGATCTCCCGGCTCAAACCCATCGGGTTTCAAGACTTTCATCTGGGCACTGATGAGCTGGGTCGCGATGTGTTGTCGCGCCTCATCTACGGTGGCCGAACCTCTTTGATGATGGGCTTGGTGCCGGTGCTGGGAGCCACATTGATTGGCGGCACGCTGGGTGTGCTGGCGGGCTTCATTGGAGGGCGAACCAACATGGCCATCATGCGGACGATGGACGTGTTCTACGCGTTCCCTTCCATCTTGCTGGCGGTGGCCATCTCAGGCGCCATGGGAGGCGGCATCTTCAACGGCATGATTTCGCTGACGCTGGTCTTCATACCGCCGCTGTGCCGTGTTGCCGAGACCGCCACCACCCAGGTGCGCGGGCTGGACTTTGTCGAAGCCGCTCGGGCCTCCGGTGGTTCCACCACATCGATCGTGGCCAACCACATCCTGGGCAATGTGCTGGCGCCCATCTTTGTCTTTGCATCGGGCCTGATCTCCGTGTCCATCCTGGTGGCCTCGGGTCTTTCGTTCCTGGGCCTGGGCGTCGAGCCACCCACACCCGACTGGGGCTTGATGTTGTCGACGCTTCGCCAGTCGATCTACATCAACCCGTATGTCTGCGCCCTGCCGGGGCTCATGATTTTCATCACCTCACTGTCGTTCAACATGGTCAGCGATGGGCTGCGCCAGGCGATGGACGTGCGCATGTAAAGGAGCAACCACCATGTCAACCACCACCGTTCACATGCTCAAGCCGACGCCCACCCCGGCGGCCCACATATCGGTCGTCCCAGAGGGCGACCCACGCGACCGCGGCGGCCCCGCCCAGCCGCTGCTGATCGTCAACGACCTCAAGAAGCACTTTCCGATTCGCGGTGGCTTGCTCAACCGGACCGTGGGCCATGTGCGCGCGGTGGATGGCGTGTCGTTCACCGTCCAGAAGAACGAGACCCTGGGCGTGGTCGGTGAGTCGGGCTGTGGCAAGTCCACACTGGCCCGGGTGCTGATGTTGCTCATCAAGCACGATGCCGGCGAGCAGGTGTTTGACGGCGAGCCCATTGGTGGACCGCGCGGCCTGACGATGAAGCAGTTCCGCCAGGCCATGCAGATGGTGTTTCAGGACAGCTTTTCGTCATTGAACCCGCGCATGCCGATTGAGGACACCATTGCCTATGGTCCGCGCGTGCACGGCATGGAGAAGGCCGAAGCGAAAGCGCTTGCGCGCAGTCTGTTGGGCAAGGTGGGACTGAACCCCGAGCTGTTTGCACAGCGCTATCCGCACGAACTCTCGGGCGGCCAGAAGCAGCGGGTGAACATTGCTCGCGCGTTGGCGCTGCAGCCTCGTTTGCTGATCCTGGACGAAGCGGTGTCTGCGCTGGACAAGTCGGTGGAGGCCCAGGTGCTGAACCTGTTGCGTCACCTCAAGACCCATTTCAACCTCACCTACGTCTTCATCAGCCACGACCTGGACGTGGTGCGCTACATCTCCGACCGGGTGCTGGTGATGTACCTGGGCGAGATCGTCGAGATCGGTCCGGTCGACCAGATCTACGACTCACCGCGACACCCCTACACCCGGGCTTTGCTCGCGTCGCAGTTGTCCTTCGATCCCGACCACCGGGTGTTGGAGGCCCCATTGACGGGCGATCCACCGAACCCGATCAACCCACCTTCTGGTTGCCGCTTTCGCACCCGCTGCACGCTGGCCGAAGGGGTGTGCGCCGAACGCTCGCCCCGCTTGAACCGGCTGGTGGAAGCACACGAGCATGTGGCAGCGTGCCACATCCAGGTCGTGGATTCCGGTCATTCCTTGGCCGGCAAAGGGTTGCCGCCGATCTCCGTGAGCACCGTCTCTGAACCCCTGATCGCTGCCTGACCGCTTTCATCTGGCCAGTCCCGCCTGTTGTCACCGCCTGTACGTCACCGCTTGAAGGAGCACCCCATGAGCAACATGAACGTGAGCACGCCCACCACGGCACCCGGCAAAGCACTTGGCACCAGCCGGGTGGCGCCGGGTGAACCGATGGTCGAGGTCCAGAACCTCAGCGTGAAGTTCGTCAGCCGCGAGGCCACGGTGGCGGCCGTCAACGGCGTGTCTTTTTCCATCATGCCCGGTGAAGTGCTGTGCATCATTGGTGAGTCCGGGTCGGGTAAGTCGGTCACCATGCGCGCCCTCATGCGCTTGTTGCCCAAAGAAAAGGCACGCATCGAAGGACATATGAAGGTCGATGCGCACGAGATACTGAAGCTATCGGCCAGCCAGTTGAGCGACATCCGGGGATCGACCATTTCAATGATCTTCCAGGAGCCGATGACCGCGCTGGATCCGGTCTACACCGTCGGCCAACAGATTGCAGAAACCGTGGTCAAGCACGAGGGCTGCTCCTATGCCGATGGCCTCAAGCGGGCGCTGGAGTTGCTGGAACTGGTCAAGATTCCATCGCCCGAGCGGCGGCTGAAGGCC
The DNA here is from genome assembly GCA_044342265.1 of Hydrogenophaga sp. Classification (GTDB taxonomy): domain Bacteria; phylum Pseudomonadota; class Gammaproteobacteria; order Burkholderiales; family Burkholderiaceae_C; genus Hydrogenophaga. The sequence continues at coordinate 3,808 of JBIIQD010000102.1, forward strand.
TATCCCCATGAGTTGTCGGGTGGTCTGCGCCAACGCGCCATGATCGCCATGGCGTTGTCGTGTCGGCCCAAACTGCTGCTGGCCGACGAGCCCACCACCGCGCTTGATGCCACGGTGCAGATCCAGGTGCTGGTGCTGATGCGCAAGCTGCAGCAAGAGATGGGTATGAGCATGATCTTCGTCACCCACGATCTGGGCGTGGCGGCCGAGATCGCTGATCGGGTGGCGGTGATGTATGCCGGGCGCGTTGTCGAGTCGGGTTCGGTCAAGGATGTGTTGATGAACCCCTTGCATCCCTACACCCAGGGGATGCTGGCGTCTTCGGTGCATGGCAGTGCACGAGGGGTGGACATCCAGGCCATTCCGGGCAACCCGCCCGACATGCGGCGCCTGCCAGCGGGTTGCAGTTTTGCGCCGCGCTGCAGCCTGGCCGACGACGGTTGCCGCGCCCTCGCGCCGACCGAAACCTCACCCTCACCAGGGCGCACCGTGTGCTGCCACAAAGTGGTTGGCCCCGTCACCCTCAACGCCTGAACTGCAGGAGTCAACCATGCACAAGTTACACATTCCCCAGCGGGTGATCGACAGCGTGGTGGAGCGCCGTGGTGCGCCCCTGGTGTTCACAGGCATGGTGCCCGAGCGCACCGCATTGATCGTGGTGGATCTGCAGAAGGGCTTCATGATGCCCGGCGTGGCGCATGCGCTGTGCGACATGGCGCGCGAGATCGTGCCCAACGTCAACCGGCTGGCCGCCACGGTGCGGGCCACCGGCGGCAAGGTGTTCTGGATTCGCAACACCCACGACGCAAACTGCCTGACCACCTGGTCGCATTTCCACGAGGACCTCACCCGACCAGAGCGGCGACAAGCGCGCATTGAATCGATGTCCGAGGGCAAGCTGGGCCACACGCTGTGGGACACCCTGGTGGTCGCGCCCGAGGACGAAACGGTGCTCAAGAATCGTTTCAGCGCTTTCATTCAGGGTTCGTCCAATCTGGAACAGCGCTTGCGCGAACAGGGTTTTGACACGGTGCTGATCACCGGCACGGTGACCAATGTGTGCTGCGAGTCGACCGCCCGCGATGCCATGATGCTGAACTTCAAAACCATCATGGTGACCGACGCCAACGCGGCCAACACCGATGAAGAGCACAACGCTTCGCTGATCAATTTCTACCTGACGTTTGGCGACATCATGGACACCGACACGGTGGTCCGCTGCCTGCAAAACAATGCCGCCGTCACCCAGCCTGAATCCGAACTTCAGGCTGCCACCGCATGAGCGACCTTCCTCAAGTCGCGGTCATTGGCACCGGCGGCACCATCTGTTCCATCGGTATCTCGCCCTTTGACATCCTGGATTACGGCGCCAATGAGACCATGCTGCATGCCGATGCGCTGGTGGACCTGTTTCCTGAGGTGCGCAGCCTGGCCGAAGTCATTCCGGTGCCCTTCAAAGCAGTACCGAGCCCGAACGTATTTTTTGATGACTGGAAGCAGCTGGTACTGACCTGCGACCGGCTGGCCACTGACCATCCGAAGCTGGCCGGCATCGTCATCCTGCACGGCACGGCTTCGCTGGAAGAGACGGCCTACTTCCTCAGCCTCACGTTGAAAGTGGACCTGCCGGTGGTGGTCGTGGGTTCGCAGCGGCCGGCCAGCGCGCTGTCAAGCGATGCGGGCATGAACCTCGCCAACGCCATCCGCACCGCTGCTTCTCCGCAGGCCCGGGGCATGGGCGTGATGGTCTTGCTCAACGACGAGATTCATGCGGCGCGGGAAGTCACCAAGACATCCACCTTTCGGCTGCAGACCTTTCGCTCACCCGACTTTGGCGTGCTCGGCCACGCCGATGGCGATGCGGTGGTCTTCTATCGCAAGCCGCTGCGGGCGTCGGCGCCACACACCGAATTTGATGTGCGGGGACTGGACAGTCTGCCTCGGGTGGACATCGTGCTGTCCTACACCGGTTCCGATGGCGCCGCCTCCAGGGCTTTCGTGGCGGCGGGGGCCAAGGGCATCATCTCGGCCGGTTTTGCGCCGGGCTTTGCCGGTCCGGCCGAGTTCGAGGTGCTAAAGGCCGCGGTGCGTGACGGCGTGGTGGTCATGCAGTCCACCCGCGCCGGCAGTGGCCGCACCTTCAAGGGCAAGCGGCTGCGCGATGCCGGCATCCTGATCGCCGACAACCTCACGCCACAAAAGGCCCGCCTTCTGCTCATGCTGGCGCTGACAGTGACGCAGGACCCGGCCGAGATCGAACGCATCTTCCTCAGCTACTGATTGGATTGCTCACATGTCGCTCGCTGTGTCTGTCAGTTCGACCTCTGGCGCAGTGCCCGATGTCCGCCGGGGCATCTTGCTGATGCTGGTGGGCCTGGCGCTGTTTTCGGTACTCAACGGCGTGGTCAAGTCGCTCATGGGCACGTTCCCGGTCAACCAGGTGGTGTTCTTTCGCAACGCATTCGCGCTCGTGACACTGTTGTTGATGGCACGCAGTTTTGGCGGCCTGCAAGCGTTGCAGGTGAGGCGGCCAGGTGCTTTGGCCATGCAAGGCTTGCTGTTCACCGGCGTATTGGTGTTTGTCTATGTTGCCTACGGCCTCATGCCGCTGGCCGATGCCACCGCCATCTCTTTCCTGCAACCGTTGCTGGTGGTCATGCTTTCCTGGCGGCTGCTGGGTGAAAAGGTCAGCAAGACCGGCTGGATGGCAGTGGCGTTGGGATTGTTTGGCGTTTTGCTGATGATTCGGCCCACCGGCAACAGCAGCGTTTTTGGGGTGACCATGGCGCTGATCGGGACGGTCTTCAGCGCCGCGTATCTGCTGCACCAGCGCGACCTGTCGCGCCAGGAAAGCACCATGGCCATCACCTTCTGGACGCTGGCTGGCTGCGCGCTGCTGACACTGCCCACATTGCCTTTCTTCTGGGTCCAGCCCACCGCCGAACAGTGGGTGTGGCTCATTGGAAATGGCCTGGCTTCGGGCTTTTGTCAGTACATCACCACGCGGGCGCTGTTCCATGCCCCGGCTGCCACCGTGGCACCGCTGAAGTACACCATGATCGTCTGGGCCGTCATCATCGGCTTTGTGTGGTTCGGAGAGATCCCCAGCCTGGGCATGCTGGCCGGATCGGCCATCGTCATCCTGGCCAGCTACCTCGTCTACCGCGACGAGCCCGCACCCACCAAACCCACTGATTTGCCCAGAACGCTATGAACTTGGTGAAGAGCCATCTGGGCGACACGCTGGCCCATTTTCGGCCTGATGCGTTTCCTTATGCCCGCTTTGCCTTGGCCCTGTTGATCGGCAGCGTGGGTGGTGCCTTGTTTGCCTATGCCCAACTTCCACTGCCCTGGATGCTGGGAGCGATGGTGGCTTGCACGGTCGCGGCGCTGCTCAAGCTGAAAGTGGCTGCGCCTCCCATCATCCGGCCGCCGATGCTGATGGTGATTGGCGTGATGATGGGAGCGT
>JBIIQD010000103.1:0-7268 GCA_044342265.1 Hydrogenophaga sp.
GCGAGCAGGTCGTCGGCGTCGAAGCGTGATGACTCGGCCTCAGGGGACGCCGAGCCCTGCCAGCCGGTCTGAGCCACGACCCGGCGCGCGATGCCCAGCGCTTCGCGGTCGTCTTCGGCCAGGTACTCGCCCAGCCCCGAAATCGCTGTGTGCATCTCGGAGCCGCCCAGTTCTTCTTCGGTCGCGATCTCGCCCGTGGCGGCCTTGAGCAGTGGCGGCCCGGCCAGGAAGGCGCGCGAACGACCACGCACCATGATCACCACGTCCGACAGGCCAGGCATATAGGCACCGCCCGCCGTGCCCGACCCGTGCTGAACCGTGATCACCGGCAGGCCTGCGGCCGACAGGCGCGCGAGGTTGCGGAACAGACCGCCGCCTAGCACGAAGCCATCCACTTGATACTTCATCAGGTTCGCGCCTGCGCTCTCGACGAGGTGCACGAAGGGCAATCGATTCTCCAGCGCGATCTCCTGCACACGCAGGATCTTCTCGAGCCCGCGCGCCTGGATCGCGCCGGCGTCGATGCCCGAATCGCTGGCCACCACCATGCAGCGCACGCCAGCGATGAAGCCGATACCGGCCAGCATGCCCCCGCCCGGGATTGATTTCGCCGGATCCTGTGTGTCCTGCAGGTAGCCAGCGAGCGAACACAGCGACAGCCAGGCTGCGCCCGGGTCCAGCAGCAGGCCGATGCGTTCGCGCGGCAGCAGTTGGCCACGCTTGTGAAACACCGGCGCAGACTTGGCCGAGGCCTGCGCAGCGCGGTCTTCCAGCGCGCGCAGCTGGGCGATGCGCGCAAGCATGGCGTCCCGGCGCTGCGCCGCTTGCTCGCTGTGCGGGTTGAACGCGGATTCAAATGTCATTTCGCCCCCAAGCTTGTGACTTTGTGTCCTGCGCTGCCCCGCAAGGGTGCGCGAGCTTGCTTGGTGCGGCCTTGCGCTGCGCTCATCACTGAAACACCTTGGGCGCCACATAGCGGTGGAAGCCGTCGAAAGGCTTCACAGAGTCGCGCCGCTGCACATCCTTGGGCGCAGCGACCTGGCCCCATCCCATGCGCACCTGGGGCCGCGCCCCGTCCACCCGCAACACCGTGCCGCTGATGAAGCTGGCTGCAGGCGATAGCAGGAAGGTGATGGCCGCCGAGGTTTCGGCCTCGTTGCCGAAGCGTCCCAACGGCACCGTCTCGCGCATCTCGCGCAGCATGGGACCGGCCTCAGGTGGGTAGTGATCCATGCCACTCGACGCGATGTAGCCCGGCGCGACGGCGTTCACACGGACGCCGCTGCACGCCCATTCCATCGCCGCGGTTTCGGTAAAGCTGACCATGCCCGCACGCGCCGCACCGCTGTGGCCCATCCCCGGCATCGAGCCCCAGACATCGGCCACGATGTTGACGATGGACCCGCCGTGTGCCTGCATGCTCTGCAGATAACACTCGCGCGCCACTAGGAACCCGCCGGTGAGGTTGGTGTCGATCACCGCCTGCCAGCCCTTGGCGCTGATCTTCTCCAGCGGCGTGATGTACTGGCCGCCCGCGTTGTTGACCAGGCTGTGGATGCGTCCGTGCGCGGAGACAATTTCGCCCACCAAGGCTTTCACCGCATCCTCGCGCCGGATGTCGCAGCTGTGGAAGCTGGCCTGACCACCGTCGGCCACGATCTCGGCCGCCGTGGCCTGCAGCTTTTCCAGGTTGCGGCCCACCAGCACCACATGGGCGCCCAGGCTGGCGAGTTCGTGCGCGGTGCAGCGCCCGATGCCGGAACCGCCGCCGGTGACCACGATCACCTGGCCGTTCAACAGACCACTTCGGAAGGCGGATCGGTAGCCGTGGTTCATGCGATGTCTTTCAGAAACAGTTGCAACGCGGCTTCGGTCAGGTCGTCCAGCGTGGCGTTGCGCCGCGGGTCGTACCACTGCACCGCCCAGTTGAGCGCACCAAAGATCATCAGCCGCGAAAGCACAGGATCACCCCTCAGTTCGCCGCTGCTCTGCATTGACTGCAGCACCGGCAGCCATACCGCCTGATAGCTGTCTTTGAGGCGCTTGATGACCACACGCTGCGCTTCGGACAGCGACCGCCATTCGTACAGCATCACCGGAATGAAATCGCTGTCGGGCCCGAGCAGCACATCGAAATGGTTGCGCACCAGCACGCGCAGCGCCTCCCGCGCGCTCAGTGTCTGGCCTGGTGCCAGCCCGGCGGTGGCCCGCTCAATCGCCAAGTCCTGCCGCGCCGCAGCGCTGTGCATGCCCTCCTCCATCACGGCGGCCAGCAGAGCTTCTTTGTTGTCGAAGTGGTAGAAGGGCGAGCCAGAGCGCATGCCAGCCGCACTGGCGATGTCACGCGTGCTGGTGGCTGCAAAACCCTGGCTGCGAAACAGGCGCGCTGCGGCTCGCAACAAGTCCTGGCGACGGTTCCCGTCGTCGCGTTCGTCGGCAGTTTTGCGCGGCCGACCTCGGGCCCGCCTCGGGGCTTGCTCTGGCTCGATCAAAAAGGTGGGCTCGTTCATGGACACACACCCTAGCAGAGTAGATTATTTTTAGCAAGCGTTTGCTCAGTAAAAATATCTCGCCTATCAAACACAACGATAAAACGAGATGAATGGTTAGTGATTTACTGATTTTTCGGAAGACACGAGAGGCGTAAACTGTGTGACCTAGTGTTCATTTCAATGGAGACCCCGATGAAAAAACTGCTTTCCCTGTTGGCTGTGGTTATGACTCTCGGCCTGGGCATGGCCCACTTTGAGGCCGAGGCCAAGCGCATCGGCGGTGGCAAATCGCTGGGCATGCAGCGCCAGGCCGCGCCGCCCGCCAAGGCCCCCGACGCCACCCCCAACGCGGCAGGCGCTGCGGCCGGAGCCGGCGCAGCCGCTGCACCCAAGCGCAGCTGGATGGGTCCTGTCGCGGGTCTGGCCGCTGGTCTGGGTCTGGCCGCGCTGGCTTCGCACCTGGGTTTCGGTGAAGAGTTGGCCAACATGCTGATGATCGGCCTTCTGGTGATGGCCGTGATCGCCGTCATCGGGTTCGTGATGCGCAAGAAAGCTGCGCAGGGTGGTGGAGCGGCCTACGCAGGCGCCGGAGCTGGCTCCGCGGGCAACAACACCTTCCGCATGCCCGCGACGCCGGCCACTGGCGGCGGCGCAGGCAACCCCGGCTTCAGTCAGAGCGGCTCCATGATCGGCGCCAACCTGCAGCAACCCGCCAACCGCATTCCTGCAGACTTTGACGTGCCCGCCTTCGTGCGCAACGCCAAGGTCAACTTCATGCGCCTGCAGGCCGCCAACGACGCCGGGAACCTCGACGACATCCGTGAGTTCACTACCCCCGAGGTGTTTGCCGAGATCCAGATGGACATCCGCGAGCGCAACGGCGCCACCCAGGAAACCCGGGTGCTAGACCTTGCCGCCGATGTGCGCGACGTGGCCGAAGAGGGCAACCGCTACATTGTTAGCGTGCACTTCTCGGGTCGAGTGCAGGAAGACGGCGCCGATCCAGAAGACATCAACGAGATCTGGCACTTGACCAAGCCGCGCCAAGGCAGTGGCGGCTGGACCCTCGCGGGCATCCAGCAAAGCGCCTGAACGGTTTCTGCTCACAAAAGAGCTCCTCGCTTGCCCCGGCATCTGCCGGGGCTTTTTTTCGCGTTCAGGACGGCGTCAGACCGTAACGCCGCAGTCGGGTCGCAATCGCTGAGTGGGAGGTTCCTAGCCGCTCGGCGAGCTTGCGTGTGCTCGGGTAGTCCGGCAAGAGGCGCTGCAGCAACTCGCGCTCACAGGCCGAGACCGCCGCGCTCAGGCTGGTCACTTCCTGCTGCACCGCCTTCGCTGCGCTCACGTCGGCCCCTGCCAGTTCCAGCGCGGGCACATCGATGACCGCCGCGTCGCTCATCGTCACCGCGCGGAACACCACGTTTTGCAGTTGCCGCACATTGCCTCGCCACGGATTGGCCATCAGAGCCTCTCCAGCCGCACGGCTGAGGCGCGCCATGGGTCGCCGCGTCTGCGCGCAGGCCCGCTCGAGAAACACCTGCGCCAGCGGCAGGATGTCTTCGGTGCGCTCACGCAGCGGCGGCAGGTTCAGCTGCAACACATCAAGCCGGAACAGCAGGTCCTGGCGGAACGCACCGCTGACGACCATGTCCTCCAGCGCACGGTGTGTCGCACTGATCACGCGCACGTTCACTTTGAGGTCACGCTCTCCACCAACACGTCGAAAACTGCCATCGTTGAGGAAGCGCAGCAGTTTGGCCTGCAGGTATGGAGACATCTCGCCCACTTCGTCGAGAAACAGCGTGCCGCCATCGGTCAGCTCCAGCAGGCCCGGACGGCCGCCACGCAGTGCACCAGTGAAAGCGCCGCTGGCATAGCCGAACAGCTCGCTCTCGGCCAGGCTCTCGGGCAGGGCTGCACAGTTGAGTGCAAAGAAGGGCTGATCGCGACGCGGGCTGCCAGCGTGGCAGGCCTGCGCGACCAGCTCTTTGCCGGTGCCGGTCTCGCCCCGGATCAGCAGCGGCGCATCAACCGGCGCCATGCGCGCGGCGCGCTGCTTGAGCGCGCGGATCGCTGGCGACTGGCCAAGGATGGCCTCGAAGCCGCCCGCGCCGTGGTTCTGCAGCGCGCTGATGCGCTCGCCCAGGCGCTGTGGCGCATGCAGCGTCAGTACCGCCCCCGCCACGCTGCCCCCCGCATCGTGCAGCGCCACAGTCTCCATCAGGAAACGCTGCCCACCGACCTGCACCTCGCTCACCGGCAGCCGCGCGCCCTGCGCCACCAACGCATCGACCAGGGCCTTGTCTCCTGTGAGTTCAGTCAATGACCGCCCTGCCAGTTCCGCCTCGGGCATGCCGCAGACCCCGACCGCCGCCGTGTTCGCCAGGACCACCACGCCGCGTCCGTCGACCGCCAACACCGGGTCGGTCAGCGAGGTCATCAGCGCATCGAGGTAGAGACGCCGCCGCGCGCCGGGCAGCATCTCCAGCTCAGCGACCGACAGCACGCCCGCCACGCCCATCAGTCCCTCACGCAGCTCGGTCAAACCCTGGATACCCAGCGCAGGCGCCTCGATGTAAATGTGGGGAGGCTCGACTTCAACCGCCGAAACGTTCAGCGCACGGCTGGCCAGGGCCGCGAGGATTTCCTGAGCAATGCCCACGCGATCGGTGAAGTGGACGTCGAGGCGCATAAGTCGTAACGATTTCGATCCATTGTATGAGTTCCGTGCCAAACATAGAGATTACTCGTACTTTTTTCGATACACCTCTTTCTGAGCTGTCGGTTTTCTCGTTGCAGGTCAAAGACTTATCCCGCTGACTCCGGTGGCACGCCACTTGCGAAGCAAGAGCACAGGGCCCTCATGGACTGCCATTGCGGCGCAGGCCCCACGGAGCAACAACGATGCGGGTACTGGTTCTGGGCAGCGGTGTGATCGGCACCACCATCGCGTATTACCTCGCGCGCGACGGCCATGAGGTCGAGGTGATCGAACGCCAGCCCGGCCCCGGGCTGGAAACCAGCTATGCCAACGCTGGCGAGGTCTCTCCCGGCTACTCGGCCCCCTGGGCCGGCCCGGGTGTGCCGCGCAAAGCCATCACCTGGCTGCTGATGCACCACAGCCCGCTGGTCATCAAGCCCATGCTCGATCCCGCGATGTGGCGCTGGGGCCTGGCGATGTTACGCAACTGCACCGAAGCCCGTTACCAGGTCAACAAGGGCCGCATGGTGCGGCTGGCCGAATACAGCCGCGACTGCCTGAAGGAACTGCGCGCCGACATAGGCATCGAATACGACCACCGCGAGCAGGGCACGCTGCAGCTGTTTCGCACCCAGAAGCAGCTCGATGGCATCGGAAAGGACGTCGACATACTCCAGCAGTACGGCGTACCGTTCCAGGTGCTCGACCGCGCTGGCTACCTGCAGTACGAACCGGCGCTGGCCGACGTCAAGGAAAAGTTCATGGGCGCGCTGCGCCTGCCTGGCGACGAGACCGGCGACTGCTTCAAATTCACCCGCACGCTGGCCGAGAAGGCGAAGGCGCTGGGCGTCCAGTTCCGCTTTGGCATCGGCATTGACGGGCTGGAGCGCAGCGGTAACCGCATCACCGGCGTGTACACCAGCGAAGGCATCAAGACTGCCGACCGCTACGTACTCGCGCTGGGCAGCTACTCGACCGCCATGCTTGCGCCGCTGGGTATCCGCATCCCGGTGTACCCGGTCAAAGGCTTCTCGATCACCGTACCAATCACCGACGCCAGCAAGGCCCCCGAATCCACCATCATGGACGAGACCCACAAGGTTGCCGTCACGCGCCTGGGCGACCGCATCCGCGTCGGCGGCACGGCGCAGCTCTCGGGCTTTGACCTGCAGCTCAACGAAGGCCGACGCAAGACGCTGGAGTTCGTGGTCAACGATCTGTTTCCTCAGGGCGGCGATGTCAGCAAGGCCGAGTTCTGGACCGGCTTGCGCCCCATGACACCCGATGGCACGCCCATCATCGGCGAGTGCCAGTGCGAAAACCTGCTGCTGTCCACCGGCCACGGCACGCTGGGTTGGACCATGGCCACCGGCACCGGCCGCGTGATGGCCGACCTGATCAGTGGCCGAGCACCGGAGATCAGCATGGAAGGGTTGGGCGTGGCGCGCTATGCCTGAAGCCCAGGGGCTCCCTTTCACGGGGGATGTTGTTGGCGCAAACTTGGCGTAAAAAGCGGCCCAGTGGCGCTGCGCTCTGCGATTGACGGGCAGCCGTCGCCAAGGAGCCCGCCATGAGCACAGGTTTCCCTGCACAAGAAAGTCCGACTGCGCGCGCTGCAGCCGCTGGAAAGCCTCGCCAGGCAGCGGCCAAGACAGCGCCCGCGTGCAAACGTGTCACCGCCAAACCGTTGGCCCATTGCCTGTTCGATGCAAGACCGGATCGCCTGGATTTTCGCGATCTGCGCAACGAGCCACCGCTGCGCTCCTTGCCGCTGGAGTTCCCCACCACGGAACAACTTGCACAGATTGTTCCTGCATATGTGACAGCCAATCTGGTGCTGGATCAGGGGCGCGAGAGCGCTTGCACCGGGTTTGGTCTGGCCGACGTGGTGACCTACCTCTTGTGGTTGCGTGAAATCGGGTCAACGACGACCGGTAGAGACGTGCGGGTTAGGGCGTGTTAACACTAATAGCGATCATGGCGATTGCGCTGGACAATCTCCGACATGGAGATCACACCCGAACAATTCGCCACCATTGAGCACTGCCTGCCCAGGCAGCGTGGCAACGTCAGCC
>JBIIQD010000104.1:0-7214 GCA_044342265.1 Hydrogenophaga sp.
ACATCGCGAATCGGTTCCAGCGTGGAGTAGGGGATGCAGATGTGCATCGATCCGATCAGGTCACCGATCTCCAGAGAGAAGCTGGTGGAGACGACGATCTCGCCGGGCGTGGCCACGGTGGCGAACTGCGGCTGCATTTCCGAGCGCTGATAGACCAGTTCCAGCGGATACACCCCCGCCCAAGCCTTCTTGTATTCCTCGCTGATGACATCGACCAGGCGTGCAATCACGCGTTGCTCGGTCGCGGAAAAGTCCCGCCCTTCGATGCGGGTCTTGAACTTGCCGTTGCCCCCGAACAGACTGTCGATGACGCCAAACAGCAGCGTGGGTTCACACACCACCAGACCGTTGCCGCGCAGCGGACGCACAGACATGATGTTGAAGTTGGTCGGCACGACCAGCTCGCGCAGGAAAGCACTGTATTTCTGGGCCTTGACCGCGCCCACGGTGATTTCGGGGCTTTTGCGGATGAAGTTGAACAGACCCATGCGCAGGTTGCGTGAGAAGCGTTCGTTGACGATCTCCATGGTGGGCATGCGCCCACGCACAATCCGCTCCTGGTTCGAGAGGTTGTAGTCGCGAACACCCTCAGTCTTCGGCACTTCTTTCTCGACCTTCTGGCTTTCGCCAGTCACGCCTTCGAGCAGCGCGTCGACTTCTTCCTGAGACAGAAATGCTTCGGACATGGTGCAAGAGTTCCGAGGTTTACTGGACGATGAAGCTGGAGAACAGCACGCCTTCGATAGGGTTGTAGACCTCGCGTTTCTTCTTCTTTTTGCCTTTCGCATCCATTTCTGGCTCGGCGTCCGGGTACTCGTATTCGTAGCCCATGACGTTGGATATCTCGGCAATGATGTCGTGCGTCAGGGCGACTTTGCCGTCTGGCTTGAGCATCTGATCGGCAGTGCGCTGAGATACCAGAATCAGGATGCCATTGCGGATGCTGGGCATGTAGATTTTGATCTCGTCGCCGGTCTTGGCGTCGCTCAGTTGCAGCGTGATGGCCAATTGCGCGAACCTGTTGCCGCCTGGATCGGCCAGGTTCACCACCATGCTGTCCAGCGGCAGGAACGTCGGAGGCATCTTCGGATCTCGCTTGGGTGGTGCGGCAGGTGCTTCCTTCTTCTGGGCCGTCGCGGCACCATCGCCTTCGCCTTCTTCGTCGGCGTTCTTCTTCATGAGGAAGAAGGCAGCGCCCCCGCCGATCAGGGCCAGCACCACCACGCCGATGATGATGAACAGCAGCTTCTTGCTTTTCGGCTTGGCCGGTGCTTCGGCGTCGGCGGTGGTGGCAGCGGCGGCAGCAGACATGAATTTCTCCGAAAAATCGACCCATCGGGGGCCGTTGCCCACTGTCCAGAACAGCGGGCCTGTGGAGGAATTATTGAAGTCGGCTGCGACGGGCGTAGCGTCGAATAGCGCCGGAAAAGCCGTCTATTCGTGCGCTCCGCCTGTGGTCCTTTTGGTGGTCACTTCGCTCACCACATGGAAGGACGGCAAGGTGTTCAGACGAACAGGTCCAGGGGGCGGCTGCCGTCACGCCGGGGCGGTAGGGGTGTCGACTGTGGTGACTCTGCATGGGCGGCGGTGCCCTGCGCCCTGGATGTGGCGGGCGGCTGGTTGCGACCGGAGGGCTGCCGGGCTTCGCCGCCGTTGGCTTGGCCACTTTGGGCGCCCACGCTCACATCGCCCAGCTGGATACCTCCCCGTCGCAACAGCTCGGAGAGGCCATCTTCGGCATGACGCATCAGCGCGGCCCGAGCGTCGGCGTCGTCGGTGCGAAATCCGAGATCCAGTTCCTGACCTTTCAACGACAGCTGGATGTCGATGGCATCGGCACCGTCCTCGCCCACGCGCAGGCTGGCCTGGCGCAGGGAGGTGGGTGAGGCGTAGGCGTCCAAGTCTTCCTGTGCTTGTGCCCAATCTTCATTCGCCTCCGTTTCAGCGTCGCTGTGGTCGGCAAAGGGCTGGTCGGACGCGGTGTCTTGTGAGCCCGTGTCCGCGCCATCTCCCGATGGGTGGGACAGCCCGGCGGCGTTGCCTTGTCCGGTAGTGACTGAAGCCAGGGGTGAAGAGACATCATTTGCCGAACCAAGGGTCAGCCCTTCGGGGGGCGCCAGGCTGTAGAACCGTTCGTCGAGCATGACCGTGCTGCGCGCTGCCACGGCGATCTCATTGAGCACCCGCATTTGCAGCCGCTCGCCCTGGTTGCGGTCGTGGTGAGCTTGCTGCAAGGATGGGGTGACCGCTGTCCCAGACGCCGGCTGCTGCGTGTGCGCCATCCCGGCGTGACGCGCCAAGGCCATGGCCGGATTCAGTGTCCTCGCAGGGGTGGAGGTGGCGCCAGTGACTCCCTCGCCAAGGGCGCTCGGTGGCGTCGGGAGGGCTTGGGGATCGAACGCCTCGGGCTGGGCCAACACGGTCATGCCTTCCAGCATCGGGTCATTAACGGCATCGAGCGCGATGGACGCTGCAGCGGGCTCGCTGCCATGGGTCATCGGGGTTCGTATCGAAGCGGTTTGTGTCTCGGTCTGGGTGCGCGCCGCCACCCCAGGCTGGGGCAGTCCAGCCCATTGCATCATCGCTGCCAGTGTCGCGTCGCCATGGGCCTCGACCGGCTCGGAGGGCGTTTTGTCCGGATCGACCAGCGCCACCGGCAAAGCGTCGCTGACCGCCGGCGTGTCAATGCTGGCGCTCAGGAGTGACATCAGGTTCGCGAAATAGGCAGCTTCGTCCTGTTGACCTGGCTTCCTGTTTATGGAACTGCCTGCGCGAGCCGCCGTCTGCGCGGCCGCAGCCGTTTGGGGTGCCGAGGAGGAGGGTGAGGTGGAGCTCATGGACGCAGTCCTTGCGGATGAAGACGAGTCTGGCGCAGGTGAACAGTCGCTGCCATCTCGTCGGTGGCTTTCTGATCCTGCCGCAGGGCACGATGTTCGATGGCCTGCTGTTTGCGCTCGACATACTTGCGCAGCCCCGCCACATCGCGCTCCGCGGCATAGACCAGAGCCTGGGCCTTGTCGACCATGCCTTCGCGGCTGTCTTGCACGGCCTTCTGGAACTCCATGGCGTGCGTGATCTTTTCCATGAACTGTCGGTGGTGGTGCAGCAGGTTGGCGTCGACGCCGCCTTGGGTGCTTCGCGACGCCCAGCGCTGCAAGGCCTCGTCGGCGTAGGCGCGAAGCTGGTTCATCTGGTCCTGGGCTGCCTGCAGCTCTCGCTGGGCCTGGCCAAGCCCTGAGAGTGCATCGTCACGGCGTTTCGTCGCCAGGTCGACCACCTTGTGCAGGGTCTGCAGTTTGCTCATGTGCGCACTCCTTCATTCGGGTTGTGGTGCGGTCGACCGCCGCGAGGAACCTTTCCGTCCCGCGCCGGCTTGTCTTCCTGCAGCGCCGCAGCGAGTTGCTGCAGGCTGTGGTCCATGGACGAGGCCTCGCGCATGTCTTGCATCAGGAATCGCTGCAAGGCGGGATACAGCACGATGGCACGGTCGGTCTCTGGGTCGCTGCCGGCCGCATAAGCGCCCAGTTGAATCAAGTCACGGCTCTTCATGTAGCGCGAGTAGTTGCCGCGGAACTTGCGCGCCAGTTCCAGGTGGTGCGCGCTGGCCACGTTGTGCATCACGCGCGAGGCCGAGGCCTCGACGTCGATGGCGGGGTAGTGGCCCGATTCGGCCAGGGCGCGGGAGAGCACGATGTGGCCGTCCAGGATGGCCCGCGCCGCGTCGGCAATCGGATCTTGCTGGTCGTCGCCTTCGGACAGCACGGTGTAGAAGGCGGTGATGGAACCGCGACCATTGAGACCGTTTCCACTGCGCTCTACCAGCATCGGCAGCTTGGCGAAACACGACGGCGGGTAGCCCTTGGTGGCTGGAGGCTCGCCGATGGCCAGCGCAATCTCGCGCTGCGCCATGGCGTAGCGCGTGAGCGAATCCATCAGAAGCAGCACGTGCAGCCCGTCGTCGCGAAAGCGCTCGGCGATTGCAGTGGCATAGGCGGCGCCCTGCATCCGCACCAGCGGCGGCGAATCGGCGGGCGCGGCGACCACCACCGAGCGCTTGCGGCCATCATCACCCAGGATGTCTTCGATGAACTCCTTGACCTCGCGACCGCGTTCACCGATGAGGCCCACCACGATCACATCGGCTTTGGTGTATCGCGCCATCATGCCCAGCAACACCGACTTGCCAACGCCGGAGCCAGCAAACAAGCCGATCCGCTGGCCACGACCCACGGTCAGCAATGAATTGATCGCACGCACGCCGGTGTCCAGCGGCTCGCGCACGGGATCACGGTCCATGGCGTTGAGCGGTGTCTGGTCCATGGGCTCGATGTCGACGTGAGTGATTGGGCCCAGGTGGTCCATTGGGCGTCCGTGCGAGTCGACCACGCGGCCCAGCAGGCCGCGCCCCAGTGGCAGTCGCAGCAGACCTCGGTCGCCAGCGGACGGCGTCTTGTTGACCTGACCCAGACGCGGTATGGGGCGGTAGGGTGACAGCGGGATCACGCTGGCGCCGCTGGACAGCCCGCGCGTGTCGCCCGCTGGCATCAGGAAAGCGCGGTCGCTTGAAAACCCGACCACTTCGGCCAGTACCGGTTCTTTCTTTCCGTTGGCGATCAGGCACTGAGAGCCGACTGGCACCCGCAGGCCCACGGCTTCGAGAACCAGACCGGCCAGGCGGGTGAGCGTCCCTCGCACTTCCAGCGGCGTCTGCACGTTGGCACCCGTGCGCAAGTCCGCCATGAACTGCTCCCAGTGCAGGTTCGGCTCAGCCATGACCGTCCTTGGCTTGCCAGGGTTCCTCCAGGCCCAGATTGCCGACCACGCGCGACCAGCGCTTCTCAAGCGTCGCATCCACCGTGGCACTCGGTGTCTGCACCAGGCAACCTCCTGGCGTGACGGTGATGTCGGGCACAAACTCGGGTGCATTCTCGCCCAGCGTTTGCAGCAGGGCGTCCTTCATCACGGCCAGGTCATCGGGATGCATGCGCACCGTGGCGGGCAGACCATCTTCAACAATCAGCTCCAATGCTTCGCCGATGACCGCGCGCAGATGCCCGGTGTTGGCCTGCAGTTCCTGGCGCACCACCTGGCGCGCGATGTCGCAGGCCAGGTCGAGAATCTGGCGCGCGATTTTCTGTTCGCTGGCGATCAGCTGTTCGGCCATGGCATGCAGCAGCTGGCCCATGCGCTCGCCGGTCTCTTCGGTGGTGCGGCGCACCGTGGCTTCCAGCGCGTCACGCACTTCCTTGCCGCCCGCGTTGTGGCCGTGGGCAAAACCGTCGGCAAAGGCCTGTTGCCGGGCCTCGGCCACCGCATGCTCAAGCAACAGGTTGGGTTCGGGATCTGGTTCAGCCTGCGCAGGGGCGACGGGCGTATCGCTGCCGTCTACAGCGGAAAATCGCCAGGCAGAGACCGCGTCAATTTCCTCACGGGGAATGAACCGGGAGTGCGGACTGGACTTGGGCGGCGCCTTAGACGAAGCCGTCATCTCCGCCTCCGCCCAGAACGATGGTGCCTTCATCGGACAGACGACGAACCACCTTGAGGATCTCCTTTTGCTGGCCTTCGACTTCCGACAGCCGCACTGGACCACGCGACTCCAGGTCATCGCGCAGGCCCTCGGCCGCGCGGCTGGACATGTTGCCCAGAATGAGTTCCCTGAGCTCCGTGCTGGCGCCTTTGAGCGCGATGACCAGCATGTCGCCGGACACTTCCTTGAGCACCATCTGGATCGACTTGTTGTCCAGTTTGAGCAGGTCCTCGAACGTGAACATCTTGTCGGTGATCTTCTGGGCCAGGTCGGCATCTTGCTCGCGGATCGACTCGATGACGGTGCCTTCGATGGCGGTGCCCAGCAGGTTGAGGATGTCGGCCGCGGCCTGCACCCCGCCAAGCGACGTCTTGCGCACCTTGTCTCCACCCGCCAGCACCTTGTAGAGCACTTCGTTGAGGTCGTTCAAGGCTGTTGGCTGTATGCCTTCAAGGGTCGCGACGCGCAGCATCACCTCGTTGCGCATGCGCTCGGTGAGGTGCTTGAGCACACCTGCGATCAGGTCACTGTCCAGGTGGACCAGGATGGCCGCCATGATCTGTGGGTGCTCGTTGCGAAGCAGCTCGGCAATCGATTGCGGGTCCATCCACTTCAGGCTTTCGATGCCCGATACGTCGCTGCCCTGCATGATGCGGTCGATCAGCAGCGAAGCCTTGTCGTCGCCCAGTGCGCGCCTGAGCACCGACTTGACATAGCTGTTGGTGTCGGAGACCAGGAGACTCTGCGAAGCGGCTTCCTCCGTGAACTTGCCCATCACCTCATCGACCCGGTCACGCGAGACCGTGCGCATGGCAGCGATGGTCTCGCCCAGCTTCTGCACTTCTTTGGGGGACAGGTGCTTGAACACCTCGGCTGCCTCTTCCTCACCAATCGACATGAGGAAGATGGCGGCGTCCTGAATGCCCTGATCTGCCATGTGAGTTTCTCTGACGCGTGTGGTGTGGGACGATCAGGCTGGCTGCTCGCCATTGACCCAACCCTTGACGATGTTGGCGACGGCAATCGGGTTCTCCAGCGCCAGGCGCTTGGCGTCGGCCAGGCGCAACTGGTCAGCGGTGGTTTCTGTGCCTTCTACCGGCGCCGGCAGACCGGGTCGCTCAGGCGTTTCGTCGACCAGGGCATTGAGCTGCGGCGCAGAAGCCGGTACCGGCATGGGCGCAGACTTCATGAGCTTGAGCGTCGGGCGCACCATCCCCATCAGGATCAGCAGCGCGACACCCAGGCCGCCCAGCGGCCAGGCCAGGCTGCGCGCCAGCTCTATGTTCTCGGGCTGCTTCCACCACGCCACTGGAACTTCCTCGACCGGCGTGGCGACGTTGAAGACCGCGTTGATCACGTTGACCGAGTCACCGCGGTCCTTGTTGAACCCGATGGTCTCTCGCACCAGCGCTGTCATCTGCTCAATCTGTTCGGGCGGTATTGCTGCGCTCGTGGCCTTGCCGGTCTTGGGGTCCAGGCTGCTGCGGTGGTTGACAACGACAGCAGCGGTCAGGCGCTTGACCGTGCCGCTGGCCTCGCGCACCGTGCGAACCGTTTTGTCGATCTCATAGTTGATGACAGATTCCTTGCGCATCGTGCCAGCCTTGTCACCATTGCTCGCGGTGCCGAGCGGCGCGGCGGCTCCGTTGACCGGCGCAGTGCCTGTCGCTGGTGGCTGATTGGT
>JBIIQD010000105.1:0-7159 GCA_044342265.1 Hydrogenophaga sp.
TGTCTTCACCCGCCGGCTTGCTGCTCAAGCCGACCCTCACACGGGACCCCACCGGTGAGGTGCTGGCCATTCTGGGTCAGCTTAGCGAGGGCGCACAGCCCGAGATGCGCGCTGGTGTGTGGGCCTCGCGAGACGGCGAACGCGCCATGCTGCTGCTGCAGACCCGTTCTCTGGGGTCTGACACCGACGGGCAGGCAGCGGCGATCGCCAAGATCCGCACCACGTTTGGCAGCGCGTTGCCATCGGGCAATGCTGCAGGACTGACGATGTCGCTGTCGGGCCCAGGCTACTTTGCCGTGCAGTCTCGTGAAACCATCAAGCAGGAGGCGCAGCGTCTGTCGACGATCAGTGCTGTCGCGATCTGGCTGGTGCTGTTTTGGGTCTACCGCTCGTTCAAGCTGTTGGCGTTGGGCCTGATTCCAGTCCTCAGTGGAGTTCTGGTGGGCATCGTGATGGTGAGTTTGGTGCATGACGCTGTGTTTGCCGTCACTGTCGGTTTCGGATCGGCGCTGATCGGTGAGGCTGTGGACTATGCCATCTACTACTTTGTGCAAGCGGGCAACCAGGGGGTGAACCAGTGGCGACGGGTTTTCTGGCCCACCATCCGCTTGGGTGTCATGACGACCGCGATCGGCTTTGGTGCATTGCTCTTTTCCGGTTTCCCAGGGCTGGCTCAACTCGGTCTGTATGCGCTGTCGGGCGTGGTGACGGCAGCCCTGGTGACCCGTTTTGTGTTGCCCTCGCTGACCGGACCTGGTTTGAAGGTGCCGACCCACGACGCCTGGGTACAACGCTGGACAGGGTTGCTGAACCGAGCGCATCAACTTCGTTGGGCAGTGATGGCGCTGGCGGTCGTGATGTGCGCGCATCTGTGGGTGCAACGCGATGCCTTGTGGAGCGCCAACCTGTCGGCGCTGTCTTCGGTCACGAACGAAGAGGCGGCCGCTGATTCGCGCATGCGGTCTGATCTCGCGGCTCCCGATGCGCGTTACATGGTGACGATCAGTGCTCCCGATCAAGAAAGTGCCTTGCAAGCAGCCGAGAGGGCCGGGCAACGACTGGATGCTCTGGTGCAGCAGGGTGTGATTGGCGGCTACGACTCTCCGGCGCGCTTTCTTCCCAGTGTTCAAACCCAGTCGCAAAGGCTGTCCAGCCTGCCGCAGGCAGCGGTGCTGCGTGAGCGGCTACAGACGGCGCTGGTGGACTCGCCGCTTTCACCGGCTCGGCTGGAACCCTTTGTGGCAGACACCGAGGCGGCGCGAGCGGCAGGTCCGATGAGCCGAGCGCAGCTTGATGGAAGCGCGTTGGCACTGGCGGTGGACTCGCTGCTGATTCACGGGAAGGACCGCTGGACCGTGATGCTCCCGTTGCGTCCAGCGCTGGATGCCGAGGATGTGGGGATTCCCGCCCAGCCCGTGCAGCAAGCGCTTGAGGGCAGTGGTGCCTTGTTCATTGACCTGAAGACGGAGTTCGAAGGACTGTACTCAACCTACATGAAAGAGGCGGTCGAGCTCTCGCTGATGGGCATGCTGGCCATCGTGCTGTTGCTGGCTGTTTCGTTGCGCTCGTTCAGACGGCTGGGGCGTGTGGTGCTGGCCCTCTCGCTCACGGTGGGCCTTCTGATCGCGCTGCTCAATATGTTGGGCGTCAAGCTGCACCTGCTGCACTTGATCGGTCTGTTGTTGACCGTGGCCGTGGGCTCCAACTACGCGCTGTTCCTGGACCGGCCTGAAGCGGGTCCGCCGCTGGATCCGGCCACGCTGTTGTCCATGACGGTGGCTGTGCTCACAACGGTCATCGGGTTCGGTACGCTCGCCAGCTCCAATGTGCCTGTGCTGCAGGCGGTGGGCATCACGGTGGGGCCAGGGGCCTTGCTGGCCCTGGTGCTGTCGGCAGTGCTGGTGTACCCCAAGCCCGCTTCGCAGCAGCAGGAGCCAGCGCCTTGAATCCCACCGAGCGCTTGCTGCAAGGTTCTGAGAGCCTGCTGCTGATGTTGCCGGGTGCGCTGATGACCCCGCAACATATGGTGCGGGCAGGGCTCTTCGATGAGCTGGAGCAGCGGCGGTTGGCACTGGACCTTGTCGCGCCCGACTTGCACGCCGAGGGAGCCGACAACCGGCTTGCGTTGCGGCGGCTGGAAGATGAGTGGTTGGCGCCAGCAAGGAGCAAGTATCGGCACATCTGGTTGGGTGGTATCTCGCGCGGTGGACAGCTTGCGCTGTCCTACTGGGCGGGGCAGGTGGGTTCGGTCAATGGCCTGTGTTTGCTGGCTCCCTACGCTGGCGGTCGTTTGACCTCCAACGCCATCGTTCGGGCCGGCGGCCTTGCGCGCTGGACGGCGCCCGACGCACAGTTGAGTGACCCGGATGTCCGACTGTGGAAATGGCTGCAATCCCCGCCCCCGGCGCCGCCGATGTTCATGGGCTATGGTGACGAGGACCGTTTTGCCGATGGCATGGGCCTGTTGGCCCAACACCTCCCCCTGGATCGCTGTGAGGTGGTGCCAGGCCACCACGACTGGTCGGCCTGGTTGCCGCTGTGGCACCGCTTCCTGAACGCTGGCCACTTTGAGGCGCTGGCATGAAACGCCGCTGGTCGCCGTCTCTGTTTCTCAAGTCGTCGGTCGCGCTGCATGCGGGAGCGGCAGTCAGTGCGCTGGCGGCGCCTTCGCTCTGGCCTTGGGCACTGGGCGCCGTGGTGATCAATCATGCCGTGATCACCACCGCGGGCCTGATGCCCCGCACCAGCTTGCTGGGTCCCAACATGGTCCGATTGACCGCACTGTCACAAGCACGGCGTGAGATTGCGCTGACCATTGACGACGGGCCAGACCCAGACGTCACGCCCGCCGTGCTGGACCTGCTGGACGCCGCTGAGGCCAAGGCCACCTTTTTCTGCATCGGCAGGCGTGCCCGCCAGCATCCGGCGCTGTGCCGTGAAATCGTGGCGCGTGGTCACCGGGTGGAAAACCACGGCGACAGCCACTCCAACGCCTTCTCCCTGTTTGGACCGGGGCGCATGCACGCCGACATCACGGCGGCTCAAGCCACGCTCTCGGACATCAGCGGTCAGGCGCCGCGCTTTTTCCGCCCCACCGCAGGCCTGCGCAACCCGTTTCTCGATCCCGTGCTGGCGCAACTGGACTTGCAACTGGCCGCCTGGACCCGCCGTCCGTACGATACGCGAGACGGTCGCCCGCAGCAGGTGCTAAGACGCCTCACGCGCGACCTGGGCCCTGGCGACATCTTGCTGATGCACGACGGACACGCTGCGCTCTCGCCCGATGGGCGACCCGTGATCCTCGCCACCTTGCCCGTCCTGCTGCAGACGCTGCGCGAGCAGACGCTGCATCCTGTGACCCTGCAACAATCGCTGCAATGAACCACGTTTTTCTGAACACCCTCTTGAACGAGGCCACCCAGGGCTTTCGTTCTGGTGGTCCTTTCGCCTACCACTATGCCCGTGGCAAGCTGGGCACCGACCCGATCTTTCGGGAGACGCTGCGGCGTGGGTTGTTGCCTTCCGGCGGGCGCTTGCTGGACCTGGGTTGCGGGCAGGGTAGTCTTTTTGCCTGGTTGCTGGCGGCCCGTCGACTGCATGGACAGGGGCAGTGGCCCAGCGATTGGCCGCCACCGCCCAACTTCCAGAGCTTGCGCGGCATCGAGCTGATGCAAAACGATGTCGACCGTGCAGCCGAGACCTTTGGTGTCGACCACCCCGTGGTGAAGGTGGAGCAGGGCGACATGAACCACGCCGATTTCGGTCAGGTCGACGTGGTCACCATCCTGGACGCCTTGCACTACTTCGACCACGCCAACCAAAAGAAGGTGCTTCAGCGCATCCACGCCGCGCTGCCCCACGGCGGCCTGTTCCTCACACGCATTGGCGACGCCAGTGCCGGTCTGCCATTCCACATTTCCAACTGGGTCGACCATGTGGTCACCTTCGCACGCGGGCATCGGCTGCCAACCTTGTACTGTCGTCCGCTGGCCGAGTGGAAAGCGCTGCTGAGCGAGGTTGGGTTCGATGTCGAGTCGGACCCGATGAGCGAGGGCAAGCCCTTTGCCAACGTGATGCTGCTCTGCCGCGCGCGCCACTGACCTTTACATCCTCGTTTGTTCATTGGACCCCTCGCCGTGACCCCGCTTGCGTTGACTGCTTATACCCTGACCACTTGCCTCGGGCGTGGCCTCGATGCGACCCGTGAGGCGTTGCGGGCCGAACGGTCGGCGCTTGCGCCTTGCGCCTTCGAGACCGTGCAGCTCGATACCTGGGTCGGCGAGGTGTCGGGTGTCGATGACCAACGCCTGCCACAGGCCTTGTCTTCCTGGGACTGCCGCAACAACCGCCTGACGCTCATGGGGCTGGAAACCGATGGTTTCGGTGATCGGGTCCGAGAGGCTTCCGCCCGATACGGCACCCACCGAGTGGGTGTGTTTCTGGGCACCAGCACCGCAGGCATTTTGCAGACCGAGCTGGCCTATCGACAGCGTCATCCGGACACCGGTGCCCTTCCCAACGACTTCCACTACCGAACCACGCACAACGCTTTCTCCCTGGCCGAGTTCACGCGCGACCACTTCGGTCTGAAAGGAATGGCCATGGCGATCTCCACCGCCTGTTCGTCCAGCGCCAAGGTGTTCGCGGCCGCCGCGCGCCAGCTCGCGCTGGGCAACATCGACGCCGCCGTGGTGGGTGGCGTGGACTCACTGTGCCTGACCACGCTCTACGGATTCGCTTCGCTGCAGCTGACTTCACAGCATCCCTGCCGCCCCTACGACGCATCGCGCGATGGGATCTCCATCAGCGAAGGGGCCGCGTTCGCACTGCTGGAGCGCAGTGATGCGCCGGCCGCGGGCACTGTCATGTTGCTGGGCGTGGGCGAGTCCAGCGATGCCTATCACATGTCTTCGCCCCACCCCGAAGGTCTGGGCGCGCGTTTGGCCATGGAAGCTGCGTTGCGTTCGGCCAGCCTGACCCCCGCCGACATCGGCTACATCAACCTGCACGGTACGGCCACACCGGCCAACGACGCGGCCGAGGGAAAGGCCGTGGCGGCGCTGTTCGGTGACAGTGTGCCCGGCAATTCGACCAAGGGTGCGACCGGCCACACGCTGGGTGCAGCGGGTGCCATCGAGGCCCTGGTCTGCGCGCTGGCGTTGACGGATGGCAGGCTACCCGGTAGCCCGGGCACCATCGCGCTCGATCCCTCCATACCGATCCACTATCAGCTCCATGGGGAGCGCACGGCGCTGCGTTATGCGCTGAGCAATTCTTTTGGCTTTGGCGGTAGCAACTGCAGCCTGGTGCTCGGGGTGGCCGCATGAACAGCAGTCCATTGACAGCCTTTGTGTCTGGCATCGGATTGATCGCGCCTGGCCTGCCCGACTGGGCCACCGCCGTCGGCGTCCTGCGAGGCCACCAGCCACATCAAGTGGCGCCGACCGTGCTGCCCGTCCCTGAGCTGCTGTCGGGTGCCGAGCGCCGCCGCGCCAGTCGCGTCATCAAGATTGCGTTGGGCGTGGGTCTGGAGGCTGTGAAACAGGCGGGTGCCGACGCATCCACGCTGGCGACCGTGTTCACGGCGTCGGGCGCTGATGGCCACAACTGCCATGCCCTGTGCGAACAGCTGGCGGGCGAAGACCGGCAGATTTCGCCAACCCGCTTCCACAACTCGGTGCACAACGCCGCCGCTGGCTATTGGGGCATCGCCACACGCAGCATGGCGCCTTGCCAGGTGATCGGCGCCTTCGACGCCAGCTTTGGTGCCGGCCTGCTGGACGCGCTGGCGCAGATCGCGGTCGACGGGCAGCCAGTGCTGCTGATTGCCTACGACAGCGAATACCCATCGCCGCTGCACGCCAAGCGCGACACCCCAGATTGCGGCGGGGTCGCGCTGTTGCTGACGCCGCGCGCCGAGGACGCGTTGGGATCGATCAGCGTGACACCGACCACCGAAGCCGCTACCCCGCTGGTCGAACCCTCGCTGCAGACGCTGTGCCAGTCGATTCCGGCGATGCGCGCATTGCCGCTGTTGCGGCGTATGGCCTGCGATGAGTCCGGCGAGGTTGTGCTGGACTACTTGGCGCCGATGCAACTGACAGTGGATTGGCGCAGATCCTGATGTCGGCCGAGCTGGACCATCGCTGGATCGCCGCCCACATCCCGCACCAGGGCAACATGTGTCTGCTGGACCGGGTGGTCGAGTGGGACCCGCAGCGCATCGTTTGTGAGGCGATCAGCCATACCGACCTCACCAACCCGCTGCGCGACGCGGGTCGCCTGGGCGCTACCACTGGCGTTGAGTACGCGGCGCAGGCGATGGCGGTGCACGGCGCACTCCTGGCGCAAAGCGATGCGGCGCCGACGCAGGGCTATTTGACCAGCGTGCGCGGCTTGAGCGTGCATGTCGATCGGATTGATGACCAGGCCGGCCCGCTGCGCGTGACGGCCGAACGCCTCTCAGGCGATGCGCGCCTGATCCTTTACCAGTTCTCTCTTCACCATGGTGAGCGTTGCCTGATTGAAGGCCGGGCCTCCGTGGTGCTGGACGCACAAACCCTATGAAACACAACCCCCCTGGACGTCGAGCCCTGGTCACCGGTGGCAGCGGTGGCATTGGCGCCGCGATCTGCGAACGCCTTGCGGCCGACGGCCACCACGTCATCGTGCACGCCAACCGCGGCCTGGAAAAAGCCCAGGCCCTGGTCGCACAGATCGTCGCGGCTGGCGGCAGCGCCGACGCCGTGGCCTTCGACATCACCGACCGGGCCGCCACCGCCGCTGCGTTGGCGGCTTTGGTCGAGGTCGCGCCGATCCAGATCCTGGTCAACAACGCTGGCATCCACGACGACGCGGTATTCCCTGGCATGACGGGCGAGCAGTGGGACCGGGTGCTTGATGTGTCGCTCAACGGCTTCTTCAACGTCACCCAACCGCTCACCATGCCGATGATGCGCACCCGCTGGGGCCGCATCGTCAGCGTCTCGTCGGTGGCCGCCGTCGCGGGTAACCGCGGGCAGGTGAATTACGCCGCTGCCAAGGGCGCGCTGCACGCGGCCAGCAAGTCACTGGCACTGGAGCTGGCCAGCCGCGGTGTCACCGTCAATGTGGTGGCGCCTGGCCTGATCGCCACCGGCATGATCGAAGGCAGTTTCGA
>JBIIQD010000106.1:0-7152 GCA_044342265.1 Hydrogenophaga sp.
CGGTGACGGCCACCAACGTCACTGCCGGCGGCAACGTCAACGTCCAGGGCCAGGCGGGCGTCAACACCGGCACGATCAACAGCACCGGTGGCGACGTCACGCTGGGTTCGGGCGCCGGCAACATCACGGCCGACCGCACCGAGGCGGCGGGCAATGTGAACATGACGGCGCCCGCTGGGTCGATCACCGCTGGTGTCACGCGTGCCGGTGGCAACGTCGACTTCAACGCATTGCGCGATGTCATCGCGACGACCACCACGGCCAGCGGCTCGATCCGCTTCAACAGCAACGTGGGCAACATCAACTCCGGCACGGCCACGGCGGGTGGCAGCGTCACGATGACCACTGAGCTGGGCACGGTCACTGCCGACACCATCACGGCGAGCGGCGATGTGAACATCCAGGGCCAGGCGGGCGTCGACACTGGCACGGTGACCAGCACCGGCGGCAGCGTCACGCTGGGTTCCAGTGCGGGCAACATCACGGCCGACCGCACCGAGGCGGCGGGCAATGTGAACATGACGGCGCCCGCTGGGTCGATCACCGCTGGTGTCACGCGTGCCGGTGGCAACGTCGACTTCAACGCATTGCGCGATGTCATCGCGACGACCACCACGGCCAGCGGCTCGATCCGCTTCAACAGCAACGTGGGCAACATCAACTCCGGCACGGCCACGGCGGGTGGCAGCGTCACGATGACCACTGAGCTGGGCACGGTCACCGCCGACACCATCACGGCGAGCGGCAATGTGAACATCCAGGGCCAGGCGGGCGTCGACACTGGCACGGTGACCAGCACCGGCGGCAGCGTCACGCTGGTTTCCAGTGCGGGCAACATCACGGCCGACCGCACCGAGGCGGCACTGGACGTCACCATGAACGCGCCGGCCGACACCATCACCACCGGCTTCACCCAGGGCGGACGCAATGTCACGTTGAGCGCCGGTGCGCAGATCACCACGGGCACCACGATTGCCGGTGGCAACCTGGTGGTTGAAAGCAACAACGCCGGGATCACCGCGGACGAGCTGCGCAGCGGACGGGGCCTGACCATCGACACCGTCCAAGACATCGACATCGCCAACCTGTCGGTCGGCGGCGACCTATCGCTGACCAGCACGCGCGGTCGAGTGGACCTGGGCACCGCGCTTGCCCGGGGTGATGCCGAGGTGACCGGAGAGACCGCTGTCTCGGTCGACCGTCTCACGGCTGACAACATCGCGCTCACCTCGCCTCGCGGCAGTGTGGACGCGGGTGTGCTGCAGGCACGCGGTGGCGAGATCGCGCTGGCGGCGAGCCGCAACATCGATGTACGCACGGCCACGTCCGAGACCTTCTCGGCGCAGTCGTCCGGGGGCAGCATCGATACGGGCACCGTCAACGCCGACGAGGTGACGATGGTGGCGCCGGGTGATGTGACCGCGCGCGCTCTCAATGTGGGCAGCGAGGTCAACCTGGCGGGTCGGCGTGTGGTGGCCAACATCCGGTCCACCGGTAGCGGCGACGTGGGTGGCTCGATCACCGGCTTCGGCGGCGGCCAGGCCTCGGACTTGCAGCTGCGGCTGAACACGCCGTTCGCGTTCCGGTTCTCCAACCTGTTCACCCGGACCGGCAATGTCGACATTCCCACCGGCGACCTCTACATCGGTTCGCTGTGGGTGGGAGACCGCCTGACGGTGAGCAACCCGAAGACACGGGTGCTGGTGGACCAGAATGACCGCAGTATCCAGCAGCCGTTTGACGTGCAGCTGTACTCGGCCGGGGCGGCATTCCCGTTCAGCCTGATCCGCAACCGGGTGAGCGCCGACGCGCTGGTCATCCACCGCAGCCCCGCCCACGAGGTGCTCACGCCCAGCGGCAACAACATCAGCGCCGCGGAACTGGCCGATCGCGAGCAGGCCCTGCTGGGCTTCATGGCGCCGCTGTTCCCGCCGGCCGGGGGCAATGGCGGGATGGGCTCGTCTAGCCTGGTCAATTTCACGGGGGTTCCGGTTCAGACCGACGAGGACTGCAAGCCCGGCGCAGGCCCGGGTTCGCAGACCAGCAACAGTTCCAAGTGCAAAGAAGAATCCCAATGATCAAACCAAACCTACTGACCGCGGCGGCCTGTCTGGCGTGCGCCGCACAGGCCCAGGTGGTCGTGCCGCCAAGCGCGGACCCGGGCGCCTTGCAGCAACGCCGGCTGGAGGACGAGCAGCGTCGGCTGGAGCAGGAGCGCATGGAGCGCCGGCCGAACGTTGACCCGGTGCGCCAGGAAGCGGTGCCCGCGCCGCCCACCGCCACCAGCAGCACCGCCCGTTTCACGGTCAGGCAGATTCGCTTCGCCCCAGCGTCCGAGATCTTCACGGCCGACGAGCTGCGCGCCCGCGTCGCCCCGCTGGAGGGCAAGGAAGTGGGGCTGGGCGATCTGCAGCAGGTGGTGGAAGCGATCAACGCCGCCTACAGAGATCGTGGCGTGATCACGGCCCGGGCGGCCATTCCGCCGCAGGATCTGTCGGGCGGCGTGTTCACCATCCAGCTGGTCGAGGGACGCGTGGGCCGCATCGAGATCACCGGCAACCCGTCGACCAGCGAGACCTATGTGCGCGACCGGGTCGATGCCGAACCGGGCAAGCTGGTCGACCTGCCGACGCTCCAGGACAGTCTGGTGCGTTTCAACCGGACCAACGACGCCCAGCTTCGCGCCAACCTCAAGGCCGGCGGCACTTTCGGCCAGACCGACATCGGCATCGAGGTGCAGGAACCCGACCGGCATGTGTTCCGCGCCGGTCTGGACAACCACGGCAGCGAGGTGACCGGCAAGACTCGCTTTGGCGTGGGCTACACCAACAACAGTCTGTTTGGCCGGCGCGATGCCCTGACCCTCAATGCGCTGTCGGCCAGCGGGCTCAAGAGCTATTCGGTCGACTATGGCCTGCCGGTCAACCGCTGGGGAGGTCGGCTGAGCGTGTCGCGCAACCAGGACGACACCAAGCTCAAGTTCGGTCCGTTTGCCTCGCTGGGCATCACGGGCGAGTCCACATCCACCTCGCTGGGCCTGCGCCAGCCGGTACAGGTGTCCGAGCGTTCGCAGACCCACTTGATCCTGGTGCTGCGCAAGCGCGATGTCGAGAACCGCGTCAGCGGCGTGTTCCTCTCCAGCACGGCCACCAGCGACACTCAACTGGGCGTGGACCACCAGACCTCCGACAACTCGGGCCAGTGGGATGCCAACTACCTGCTGTACAAGGGCAAGGCCACCACGGCGGGCGTGCGCACGGACTACTCGCTGAGCCGCGGCGCCCTGCGGCGCTCGCAGCTGATCGCCGATGGCTGGATGCTGCGCGGCTCACTGTCGTTCCAACACACCAGCAGCGATGTGCTGCCGACCGGCGAGTACTTCTTCCTCGGCGGCGAGGGCAGCGTCCGCGGCTACCCGGTCGGTGTCTTCTCAGGCGACCGGGGCACGCTGCTGTCCCTTGAGCTGATGCACCCGCTGGTGCCGACCGCCGAAGGCAGTTCCGGCGCCGGCTTCCAGGCCACGGGTTTCGTGTTCGTCGACGCGGGCCGTGTCAAGACCGTTCGCCCGCCCGATTCCACGCTACCGGCCTCGGAGTCGCTGCGCAGCGTGGGCTGGGGCGCGCAGATGTCCTTCGGGCCGCATGTGACCGCACGGCTGACCCTGGCCTATGCGATGGACAAGCTGCCTGACGAACCCAAACGCCTGAGCGCGAAGTTGCAACTCAACAGCCAGTACTGACGCCGTGGAGCAGCCCGCGCTCTGGGCGAATGCTTCGGACTACTTGTTGTGCGCTGTGCGCATGCGCTCAAAATGGCCTGCCCTGAGCAGGCCATTTTTTCCCCGATACGGTGCCCATGCTCAACGCACCGCCAGGCTTTTCCGACGGCAAGCTGACGCTGCCCTTCGAGCAGATGTTCGACGGTTCACCGATCGCGGCCTCGCGGTCGCGCCGTTCGGACGGCTGCCTCCTCGCGGTCAACCAGGCCGGGGAATGCCAGTCAGGAATCCCACGCGAGCGCACCATCGGGCGCTCCACCGTCGAGCCGGGACTGTGGCACTCGGGAGGGCAGCGCCTGGCCTATCTGGATTCGCTCTCTCAGCGCGAGGACCCTCGCTGCCTGGCGATGATCGCTGGCCGCGAGCGCCATCTGCGGCTGCACACCACGGTGCTGGAGGGCGACGAGCCCCTGCCGCTGGTCTATTTGCTGGACATCACCCATGAGGCCCAGGCCGAGCAAGAGCGCGAGCGGACGCAGGCTGCGCTGCAGGCCACCCATCTCGATTTCCAGCAGCAGGTCGAGCTGCACGCCGCGATCGAGAAGCTGGCCCTGGTCGGTCACTGGACCAACGCACCCGGTGACGAGTTGGTGAGCTTCTCGCCGGGCCTGCTTGGAATCACCGGACTGGAGATGTCCACCATGCCGCAATGCAGTCAGGGAAGGGGAGGCATTCATCCCGACGATATGCCCGTCTGGCGCGCGGCCCGCGAGGCGCGCGACGGGCGCGAGGTTGAATTCCGCTGGCTGCGGCCCGACGGAGAGTTGCGCTGGAAGCGCACACGAATCAGCCAGACGGCGTTCAAGGGCATACCCCAGACCGACTTCGGTGTGGTGCAGGACATCACGGGCCAGAACGAGGCAGTGCGGGCCCAGGTGCGGCAGCTCGTGGTGGCCCGGCGCGGACACGCCGAGCGGCAGCAGTCCCGCCAGCAGCTGCAGGCCTCCAGCGCGCTGCTGGCCGAGAAAACCGCCGTTCTGAAGCTCACGCTGGACAGCATGAGCCAGGGCCTTTTCAAGATAGACGCCCACGGGCGAGTGACGGTCTACAACCGGCACCTGCTGGAGACTCCAACTGCGCGTCACGGTGCAGGAAGAGGTATGCGCGCTCAATGCCACCCTGGAGCGGCGCGTTGCCGAGCGCATCGTCAGCGCCTCGCGCAACATGGGCGAGATCATTTCGGACCTGCTGGAAACCTTGGGCGTGGTGCGGGTGGAGATCGAGGCGGAGTCGGTCGACATGAACGCCCTATTCCGATCGATGCGCGAGGCGTTGGTGTCGGGCGTGCCTCACGCCAGTGTCGAGCTGCATCCGCTGCCCCGGGTAATGGGCGATGCCAAGCTGCTGCGCCAGCTGCTCGCCAACCTATTGGACAACGCCCTAAAGTATTCGCGTCATCTGGAGGTGCCAGTGATCGGCCTCGGTTTCGAGCCGTCGCGCGCAGCGTTCTACTTCAGGGACAACGGCATGGGTTTCCACATGGCCCATGCCAGCCAGCTGTTCGGCCTCTTCCAGCGGTTGCACGCCGGGGCGCCGGCGCCGGGTTGAACGGGCGTGGGCCTGCCCATCGTGGCGCTCACCCTGGAGCGCCACGGCGGACGCATTTGCGCCCGGTCGACCCTGGCGGGGGCGCGACTTTCTGCTGGACGCTGCCCCAGGCCTGAGCGCCGGTCAGAACGGCGCCACGTGCACCGTGGGCGGGCAGTCGTCGTCGGCCGGATTGTCGGTGCCGATCGCAGGTGCAGCGGACGTTGCCTGGCGCACCGCGGCCTTGTCGCCAGCGCTGGCGAACTTGCTGTACTTGGCGGTGATGCCCACCAGTTGCCCGTAGATTTTCGGGTTGGCGGCCATGCACTCCCGTTGCTCCAGGAAGTTGGCTTCACCGGTGAAGTTACCCACCAGGCCACCCGCTTCGGTCACCAGCAGTGCCCCAGCGGCCACATCCCAGGGTGACAGGCCCATTTCAAAAAAACCGTCGGTGAAACCGGCCGCGACGTACGCCAGGTCCAGCGCAGCCGAACCGGGGCGGCGCACGCCA
Organism: Hydrogenophaga sp.; assembly: GCA_044342265.1. GTDB lineage: Bacteria > Pseudomonadota > Gammaproteobacteria > Burkholderiales > Burkholderiaceae_C > Hydrogenophaga. Next base: position 5,817 of record JBIIQD010000106.1, read on the forward strand.
GCGCATTTGGGCATGACATCGCCCAGCATCTGCATATAGGTCTGGAAGGCGTCGCCTGGGCGGAACGGGAACCCGGTCGAGATCAGGCAGTCGCGCATCGCATTGCGCTTGGCCACGCGGATGCGGCGGTCGTTCATGTAGGCCCCCCGACCCTTGGTGGCGCAAAACAGGTCGTTGCGGCTGGGGTCGTAGACCACGGCCTGCTCCAGCTTGTTGCCGACCATCAGCGCGATGCTCACGCAATAGATCGGGAAACCGTGGATGAAGTTGGTGGTGCCGTCCAGCGGGTCAATGATCCAGACATGGTCTGCGCCGCCGTGTTTGCCCGGGCGCTTGCCCGACTCTTCGGCCCAGATCGCGTGGTCGGGGTAGGTCGTGAGCAACGTTTCAATGATGGCCGTCTCGGCCGCATGGTCCACCTCGGTCACAAAATCGTTGGTCTGCTTGGCCGAGACCCGGACCGACTCCACGTCCAGCGCGGCGCGGTTGATGATGGAACCGGCGGTGCGGGCGGCCTTGATGGCCACGTTGAGCATGGGGTGGAGTGTGGACGACATGGGTTGTGGACCTTTGCGCTGCAGCGAGGCCGCGAGCGTGACAGTGAAAGAGCGGGGCAGTGGCCGAGCCCAGGGCGATACAGGGCGGCGACAATCGTCGGATTTTACCGTTTCAACACACCCAGACCCCTCACCGCAGCGCGAGCCCCAACCGGCCTTCACCGAAGACCCATCCCTACTGGGCAGCTGGTGTGGCAACTTGGGAGGATGATGCGGCGCGGTGCGGGTGATTCGTATGCGCACAAAATTCATCCTGATCCAGACCAGCCATGCGGGCAATGTGGGCGGTGCTGCCCGTGCCATGAAGGTGATGGGCTTCGACGAGCTGGTGCTGGTGGCCCCACGCTGGCCCAACGTGCTGCGCAAAGAAGAAACCATACAGCGCGCCAGCGGTGCCAACGATGTGCTGGACAAGGCACGCATCGTGCAAACGCTGGACGAGGCGCTGGACGGTGTGAGCCACCTCTGCGCCACGGCCATGACGCCGCGCGACTTCGGCCCGCCCACGCGCGCGCCGCGTGAGCACTTTGCGCACTTTCTGGCCGAGGCGACCGCCGCTGAAGCGGTGCAGCCCCAAGGTATCGCTTTCCTGTTCGGCTCAGAGCGCTTTGGCATGCGCAACGAGGATGTCTACCGCTGCCACGCCTGCCTGTCGATTCCGACAGCCGAGGGCTTCGGATCGCTCAACCTCGCGGCGGCGGTGCAGCTGATCGCCTACGACTGGCGCCTGGCCCTGGGTGGTTTTTCGCTGCCAGCTGCGTCGGCTGAGCGGTCGGCGG
>JBIIQD010000107.1:0-7137 GCA_044342265.1 Hydrogenophaga sp.
GGGTCGGCAAGGATGCGCGACATGCGCGAACGCACATTCTCGAAACTCGGGTTGCGCAGCACGTCGAGTGAGCTTTGAAGGTTGGCCGACCAATCGGGCTCGACATACCCCGCAATGGCGCCGTCATCGGGCCGGTAGCCCATGGTCGTGGTGAGAACCAGCTTGCGCACGAGGCGCGGGTGTCGCAGCGCCAGTTGCATCGCCACCCATCCGCCCATCGACTGTCCCTCGACGTGCGCTTGTGCCACGCCCAGGGTGCTCAGCACATCGACCACCTGATCGACCAGGACCGGGATAATCTCCGCGTCAAATCCTTCGGGCTGCGACAGACCGTGCCAAACAAAGTCCATCGCCACGACGTGGAAGTGCTTGGACAGCGGTGCAATGTTTCGAGCATAGTTCTCAAGATGGCCGCCCGTGCCGTGCAGCAGCAGCAGCGTAGGGCCCTGGCCTGCCTCGACGATGCGCGTGCGATAGCGGCCGCGCAGCGTGCGGACCTGTGCGCCGAGCAGGTCGACCCACACCGTTGACTCAGAAGAATTCGTGTCCATGGCTCTGGTCTGCGCGTGCTATTCGAGTGGCTTCTCTTTGCTCATCGAAATGGGCCCACGCAAGGTGCCATCGGACTTTTCCAGACCAAAGGTCCATTCGGAAAAGATGTGTGATTGCGCTGCGAAATCGTTGCTTTCCCAGTCCTCGCCGACGATGTCCTCGTCTGCGGCGTATTCCCACGAACCGCCGAAGGGCGATTGGAAGTACCAGAAGCATGCCGACGAAACCATGTGTCGGCCCGGGCCGGCAAATGTCACCCATCCTTTGCCATCCAATGCCTGGCCACCTGCGATCACTTCATGGATATCGCGGACCTTGAACGCCAGGTGGTTGAACCGCGTGCCCGCTGTTCGGGCATTCACCAAGAAGAGGTGATGGTGGTTGCCCGCTGGCGCGCATCGCAGGAAAACACCCCGGTTGGCGTAGCGGTCGGACACCACGAAGCCCAGGCGCTCGATATAGAAATGGGCCGCTGCGCCGGCGTCGTCGACGCCGATAGCGATGTGACTGATTTCGTGCGGGTAAGCGCGTTCGTAGCGGGAGGCCCGGCGGTTGATTCGATCTGGCAAGCCAGGGCTGTTGAAGCGCGTGGGCTCGTAGGGCGCCGCATGGCGTTGGGCCACCCTGAAAGCCTGCGAGATTCCCAGGTCATCGACGCTGTGGAGGCCGCCTTGTTCATCCCAAGTCACCTGGCGGTCGCGTTGCAGTTCACTTGCGAGCCGTTTCAGTGCTGCTGCGTCGCTCACGCCCCAGGTCAGGGCAACCAGGCCGCTGGCGTCACCGATGGGACGACGATTCGGGTCGGCGGCATCTGCCTCCACAACCTCTACCTCGGAGCCATCGGCTGTACAAAACAGGTGCGAGTTTCCAGGAATGTCCACCACCGGCTGGAGCCCCCAATCGGTGGCAAAGCGCAGCGCGTCGTCGAGCTTGCTCACGGCAAATTTGACGCGCTCGATGCCAATGATGTTGAAGCGGTTGGATGAGGGCATGGTGGATCCGCGTGGTAGATGGTGAATCAGACGGTGACGCCAGAGCCTTGGGCCTGCTGCTGCCAAAGGGCCACCAGATGGCTGGCTTTGTCTCCTCGCAATTGCAGGTGCGCGGACATGGCGTGTCGTGCAGACTCCTCGTCCCGGGCCAGGACAGCCCGAACCACTTCGGCATGTTCTTCGTAGACCACGTCGAGTGAGATGTGCGACTCCATGCTGGCGTGGCGCACCGCGGCAATGGTCCTGTGGCACTGTGCAATTTGGTGCGCGAGCATGGGATTGCCCGCGCCTTTGACGATGAGTTCGTGCACCTGATCGTCCAGACGCATGTAGTCCTCGCGCTCTTTGGCATCCATGTGGCTGCCCATTTTTTCGTGCAGCGTCTGCAGCTGAGCCCGCTCCAGCGGCGTCAGTCGCATGGCGCAGAGCGCAGCGGCCAGCCCAAACAAGGCGGAAAGCACTTCGTAGGCGTCGAACACTTGCTGCAACGACACGCCAACCACGATCGCCCCGCGCCCCGGCTGCAACCGCACGAGTCCCGTAGAGGCCAGTGAGAGCAGCGCTTCGCGCACGGGTGTTCGCGACACCCCAAACCGATCGGCCAGCGCAATCTCGTTCACCAACTCGCCCGCAGTCAAGTGGCCGCCAAGGATGTCTTTTTCCAGCGCGGTGCAGATCTCGATGGAACGACGTGTCATGGTGTAGATCTTCTGGGAAGGATCCATTATTATGAACGGCGAGATAAAATTACAATAGCCTGAGGGATCAGGGTTTTCACTCAACACCTGCCCATGCCATGACAACGCTGCCTCCACTTCATCACGCCATCGCGGGCCTCGAAACGGGGGCATGGGTCACCTTCATCCCCGGCATTGGCAACGACAGTTCGTTCTGGCAAGCCCAGGCACAGGCGTTGGCCACGCACGGTCGTACCCTGACCTTTGATCCTTGGGGTCATGCACACAGCCCAGCACCACCCGATCCCTGCCATTTCGCAGACGTGTTGAGGGGGGTCATCCAGCTGTGGGACGACCTTGGCATTGAACGTTCGTCTGTCGTGGGACTCGGCTTTGGTGGCTCCGTCGCCCTGGCGCTCGGCATTGAGGTCCCAGATCGCGTCGACCGGATCGTGGCCTGCTGCTGTCGGCCAAAGCAGCCAGACGACCGCCGTGAGTTCTGGCGCAATCGCAGGGAAGTGGCCGCGACGGACGGCATCGACAAGCTGGCCGATGCGACCGTTGATCGTTGGTTGAGCCAAGAATTCCGGGCTTCTCACGTCAACGTGGACGCACAGCTTCGGGCCATGATGAAGCGAACCACGGTACAGGGCTACCGGGCCTACGTGGCTGCGTTCATCGAGATGGACTTTGAGCGTCGGCTACCCGAGCTCTCGGTCCCGACGCTCCTTGTCGCAGCCGAACACGACCATGGCGGAGGGCCAGTGGAAGACATGCGCGCGATGGCCGCGACGATACCCGGTGCATCGATGGAAGTCATCTCCGGATGCGGCCATATCTGCACCCACGAGGCTCCCCAGCGTGTGGCGGACTTGTTGCTTGAATTCTTTGGATTCCGATCTCTAGATTGCTGATCTTTCGGACCTTGAGGTGGCATCTGCTGCAGGGCCTTGCCCTGCCTTCGCCATTCGGGCTCGGCGGCTTTTTTTGATTCAGCTCGCCCTGCCAAAGGCGCGCCCGAACCACGCTTTGATGGCGCTCCACAGCCCGTCAGTCTTGCCTTGCTCGGGGGCATCTTGGCTGTGCTGTTCGTCGACTGTTTGATGGATCGGCTCGGGCGCAGGGTAGAGCACTTCAAGGTGGGCGTTGAAGTTTTGGAAGAACTCCCCCGCCATCTTTTGGGCTGCCATGTCAACGAGCCTTTGCCCGATCTGGGCGATCTTCCCGCCGACGGTCGCTGTTGCCTCGTAGCGAAGCACGCAGCTGTTGGCTGAGCTGGGCGTGAGCCTGACGACAGCCGAACCCTTGCCGTGGCCTGCCGCTCCGCCTTGTCCTTCAAAGTCGATGCGGTACGAATCGGGCGGCTGCAGGTCTGACAGCTTGAGCTTTCCCTTGAACTTGGCCTTCACAGGCCCGACCGCAGCGGTGATATGCACCTCGAAGTTTTGCGGAGCGGTTTCGACCAGGGACTCGCAACCGGGTATGGACTTCTGGAGCACTTCAATGCTGTTGAGTGCTTCCCAGGCGCATTGCTGGGATGCGGCCAAACTTTGTTCGTTCGATATCTGCATGGTGTGTTTGTGATGCGGTCGTGCGCTGTTCAGACGGGTTGAGCGAGTATTTCGAGCGAGTCTTTGACGATCTGTGTCTGCCTCTCCGGGGGCGCGCACTCCTGCTCCAGACGCCCAATTTCTAGGGAGTTTTCCACCACCAGCCGGCAGCGTTCGTATCGACGTTCCATGAAGCGGTCGAGGGCTTCGGCGACCGACGATGCTCGGGCAATCTCGTCGGCCAGGACGAGTCCATCTTCAACCGCCAGGCCGGCGCCCGAAGCGAGCTGAGGCGTGGTGGGGTGAGCGGCGTCACCTATGAGGATTGCGTTCCCCTTTTGCCAGGGTCGGGGCAGCAGAAAACCCTCCAACGGGCGAAGAATCACGCTGGAGTGCGCCCCCAGCTTGTCTCGTATCTCGCTCAAGATGCCGCCGTAGCCCTGGAGAAGGCGCCGCAGCTCCACGTGCAGCTCGCTGTCTGGCATCGGCGAACGTTTGGGGGTGGTCTCCAGGAGGAACATGTACATCTCATCCCTTGAGACGGGCGTCAGTCCCACCTTGGCCGGTCCACCCAGGAAAAAATGGCGTCGTTCGATGGAAGCAGGGCGTGGCGCCACGATGCGCCAGACGCATTGGCCGGTGTACTGCGGGCTTGGCGCTTGCGGGAACAGCAAAGACCGTACACGTGAGAAGACCCCATCGGCCCCCACCACCAGGTCGTACCGGCCTTGAGATCCATCGGAGAACTGGACACTCGCGCCTTGGTCATCAGATTCGATGGCATCGACGGTGAGCCCCAAGCGCACCTGGGTGCCGAGTTCCAGCGTCGAAGCCGAAAGGATCTTGTGCAGGATCGGGCGCATGATGCCGCCGCAGCCGGGCGTGTCGCCGCCAGCCGCCACGGGCGTCGGGACGCGATGCAAATGGTGGCCATTGACGTCGCATATCTGGATGCCTTCGCCTGTGTAGGCCTGCTCCATCACTGCGTCGAGGATTCCCAGCGCCTTGAACGCGCGAAGGGTCGCGCCCGTGATCGTGATGCCAGCTCCGTAAACCCGCCACTTGGGGTCGAGGTCGATCAGGTCGACTGCGATACCGAGCTTCCGCAACGAAATGGCGGTGGCCATTCCACCAATCCCGCCTCCCACGACCAATGCGCGCTGGATCATCTGATCTCCTTTGGTGTTTTCTGTTTGTCTGTTTGTCTGTTTGTCTGCTTGGCCAGGTCTTCACAAGGCGCTGGCACCGTAGATACGCATGGCCTCTTGAAGGTCGGCCAGGTCCCGGCCGCTGCGCCGTGCGATATCGGCCACGTTCGAAACCAGGTCGGCGTTGCCGAGCGCGGTGGAGCCATCGGCGCGAAACAGGTTGTTCTCGAATCCGACACGCACATGTCCGCCCAGTCCGATGGCAGCGGTCATGCAGGCGGCCTCCGAGGGGCCAAAAGCACAAACCGACCATGGGAGCGCTGAGTCCCATGCCTCCAGGTACGGCAGTAGGTCCTGAGGAGACGAGCGCTGCCCTTCGGTGTAGCGCCCCAGTACAAAGAGCGTGTTGGGAAGGTCAGAGCCAAGGTTGCCTTGGCGAGCCATGTCTTTGACAAAACAGGCCTCTTCGGGCGTGTAGACGATGAACTGCAGTGCCACACGGTTGGTTGTGCACCAGTCAAAGAAGGTGAACGCCTGTTGCCTGTGTCCGACGTCGGGTATCAGTTCTCGGATCGCCACAGAAGCGGCATGCGGCCGCAGCGCCTTGACGACCTCCATTTGCTCGGAGGGCTGGTAAATGCCCACTGCTTCGGTCGTGATCTGAACCAGCATTCGGTCCTGGGTGGAAGACCGTACGCTTGTGATCGCAGCTCGATACCGATCAACGTCGAGGGAGTGGGATCCGTCGTCGCCTCTCACATGCAGGTGGATGACGGTGGCACCTGCATCAGAGCAGGCGGCGGCTTCGAGTCCGAGCTCATCTGCGCTCATGGGAAGCGCGGGATGGTCCTTCTTCGTGCGTCGCGCCCCGTTGGGTGCGACGCAGACCACGACGGGACGCAGCGCCCTCTTGCCCGGATCTTGGGCTGCGGATTCAGATCGCTTCATCGTTGTGTCGGCATTGGTTCTCTATGTGAGGGTCGCGATTAAGCGAGCAGTCATGAGTATGGGTCAACGGTGCTTCGATGTTTTCACAGCCTTGGAAAAGAGTCGGCGCACACCCAGTCAAATCGGTCTCGTCTTGATCCGTCAGTGGATCCAAGGGCATGGTCGAACCACTGCCGAGGCCTGCTGTGGAGACCTAGGGAAAGCCCGATGCTCTCTGCACTCTGAGGCAAGTTTGAAAGCGGAACTGGAATACCCGGAAATCGCTTGAAAACCTAGCATCCATGCATTCACGAAAAGGCAAATGCCTTGCTGCTTGGTCAGCACGGATTGTTCAACAACAGGAGTTTTTTTGGTGCATGCAGTGCTAGAGAAGGCAGTAGACGAGCGGCCGAAGAATCTTGACGAAGCCAAGGCTTGGATGAAGCAGCGATTGGCGCAACGCTTTCATCCGATGAACGCGTTGGACACTCAAGAAGGCCTCGCCTACATCGATGCTGTTCCAGGTTTGGATGGCCAGGCCTGGGGCGGCTACTGGGGCGCCCTGGGCGATGCGGCTCGTGCTGAGGCCCAAGGGCTTGAAAGCAGGGGCGAGTCCGACCGCGCCAAGGCGCTGTACGCCAAGGCGACCGGGCTTTACTTCATGGGTCGGTTTCCCTGCCCCAACCATCCCGCCAAGCAGCGCTGCGCCGTGGCCGAGCGTGAGACCTATCTCTTGCTGAGCCGGTACTCGCCAGCGCCCATTGATCGGGTGGAGATCGCCTTTGACGGACGCGGGTCTGAAGGGCGAAGCGTGGTGGCATTGGTCCGTCGGCCTGTGGGCGTTGTGATGCCGCCAGTCGTGCTGATGTGGGGTGGCGTCGATGCTTGCAAAGAGCAGATGACGGCCGCAAGCGATGCGTTCCTGGCGCAGGGCGTGGCCACCGTGGCCATCGACAATGCGGGAACCGGTGAATCCCCCATACGAGGCGTTGTGGATGCGGAGCGCCAGTTCCTGACCGTGATGGACTGGATGCAGTCCCGCACCGACTGGCGTGCCGGCCGCGTTGGCTTGCTGGGGCGGTCTTTTGGCGGCTACTGGGCGACCAAGCTCGCTCACCTGGTGCCGGACCGCATCGCCGGCGCTGTCAACTGGGGCGGTGGGGTGCACTTCATGTTTCAGCCTGAATGGATCGCGGCGTCGCGCTACCCGGACAGCTACCTGATGGAGCTCGTTGAGACGCGCAGCATGATGCTGGGCGCTTCGAACGATGATGAGTACATCGCCTTCTTC
>JBIIQD010000108.1:0-7122 GCA_044342265.1 Hydrogenophaga sp.
ATGCATTCCCTTGGTCACATCCGCTACTAAACGCCAGCTCTCGCCTCGTTTTGTCTGGTGGACTCACGCCTGCAAACGTGACCGATGGCATTCACCGCGTGCGGCCCTGGGCCGTTGACGTGAGTTCCGGCGTCGAGGTGTCCAAAGGCATCAAAGACGCCGCCAAGATCCACGCATTCGTCGCCGCCGTGCGCGCGGCCGACGCCCTCCTATCCCGCCCGAGCTGACACCTTTCCAGGGTTGCTCGGGACATTGAATCGAGACACCCCATGGACACCTACCAGCAACCCGACGCCCGCGGTCATTTCGGCATCTACGGTGGCAGCTTCGTGAGCGAGACGCTCACGCACGCCATCAACGAACTCAAGGCCGCTTACGCGAAGTACCAGCACGACCCCGAGTTCCTCGCTGAATTTCAGAGTGAACTTGCACACTTTGTCGGCCGCCCCTCGCCGGTCTATCACGCCGCGCGCATGAGCCGCGAACAAGGCGGCGCGCAGATTTTCCTGAAGCGCGAAGACCTCAACCACACCGGCGCGCACAAGGTCAACAACACCATCGGCCAGGCCATGCTCGCCAAGCGCATGGGCAAGCCGCGCGTGATCGCCGAGACCGGCGCCGGGCAGCACGGCGTGGCCACCGCGACCATCTGCGCGCGCTACGGCCTGGAGTGCGTGGTCTACATGGGCAGCGAAGACGTGAAGCGCCAGAGCCCCAACGTCTACCGCATGAAGCTGCTGGGCGCCACCGTGGTGCCGGTCGAATCGGGCAGCAAGACGCTCAAGGATGCGCTGAACGAAGCCATGCGCGACTGGGTCGCCAACGTGGACAACACCTTCTACATCATCGGGACTGTGGCCGGCCCGCACCCCTACCCGATGATGGTGCGCGACTTCCAGAGCGTGATCGGCAACGAATGCCTGATGCAGATGCCCGAGATGCTCAAGGCGGCAGGCTGCACGGGTGAGCAACCCGATGCGGTGGTGGCCTGCGTGGGCGGTGGCAGCAACGCCATGGGCATCTTCTACCCCTACATCAACCACACCGACACGCGCCTGATCGGCGTGGAAGCGGCCGGTGAAGGCCTGGAGAGCGGCAAACACTCAGCCTCGCTGCAGAAGGGCAGCCCCGGCGTGTTGCACGGCAACCGCACCTACGTGCTGCAGGACGACAACGGCCAGGTCACCGAGACGCACAGCGTGAGCGCTGGTCTGGACTACCCCGGCGTCGGCCCCGAGCACGCGTTCCTCAAGGACATCGGCCGGGCCGAGTACGTCGGCATCACCGACCAGGAAGCGCTCGACGCTTTCCACTACCTCTGCCGCACCGAGGGCATCATCCCCGCGCTGGAATCGAGTCACGCCGTGGCCTACGCGATGAAGCTGGCCAAGACCATGAAGCCCACGCAGTCGATCCTGGTCAACCTCTCAGGCCGGGGAGACAAGGACATCGGCACCGTGGCCGATCTGTCGAATGCCGATTTTTATTGCCGCCCCAGTTGCCGCGGGCAGTCCGTCAAAGGCGGCGCCGAGACCGCAACGATCAAGGTGACCAAATGAGCCGCATTGAAAAGACCTTCGCTGAACTGAAGGCACAGGGCCGAAAAGCCCTGATCCCCTACGTCACCGCCGGATTCCCGTACGCCGACATCACGCCCGAGCTGATGCACGGCATGGTGGAGTCCGGTGCCGACCTGATCGAACTCGGTGTGCCGTTCTCCGATCCGTCGGCCGACGGCCCGGTGATCCAGAAGGCCGGCGACCGTGCGCTGGCGCTGGGCATCGGGCTGGCGCAGGTGATCGCCATCGTCAAGACCTTCCGCGAACGCAATGCCACCACGCCGGTGGTGCTGATGGGCTACGCCAACCCGATCGAACGCTACGACCAGAAGCACGGCGCGGGCAGCTTCGTGCGCGACGCGTCAAGCGCTGGCGTCGACGGCGTGCTGGTGGTGGACTACCCGCCCGAGGAATGCGAAGACTTCGCAGCCGCGTTGCGCGCCGCGAACATGGACCTGATCTTTCTGCTGGCCCCCACCAGCACGCCCGAGCGCATGCAGCAGGTGGCGCGCGTGGCCAGCGGCTATGTGTATTACGTGTCGCTCAAGGGCGTGACCGGCGCCGGCACGCTCGACGTGGGCCAGGTCGAGGCCATGCTGCCGCGCATCCGCGCGCATGTGAGCGTGCCGGTGGGCGTGGGCTTCGGCATCCGCGACGCCGAGACCGCCAAGGCCATCGGCAAGACGGCCGACGCGGTGGTGATCGGCACCAAGATCATCCAGCTGATCGAGAACGAGCCGCACGAGAAAGTGGTGACGGTCGCGGCGCATTTCCTGCGCACCATCCGAAAAGCCCTCGACGCATAATCCAGCTTCTTTGCCGGCCCGTCGGGGCCCGGCTTCTCCTAGGAGACCCGCATGTCCTGGCTCGAAAAACTGCTGCCACCCAAGATCACCCCCACCGACCCGACCGAGCGCCGCAGCGTGCCCGAGGGCTTGTGGATCAAGTGCCCCAGCTGTGAAGCCGTGCTCTACAAGACCGATCTGGAGAAGAACCAGAACGTCTGCCCGCACTGCAGCCACCACCACCGCATCGGTGCGCGCGCCCGCCTCAACGCCTTCATGGACGCTGAAGGTCGATACGAACTGGCGCAAGAGGTGCTGCCGGTCGATGCACTCAAGTTCAAAGACAGCCGCAAGTACCCGGATCGCCTGAAAGAAGCGCTGGAAACCACCGGCGAGACCGATGCGCTGGTCGTCATGGGTGGCGCGGTGCAAGGCATCCCTGTGGTGGTGTCCTGCTTTGAATTTGACTTCATGGGTGGCTCCATGGGCTCGGTGGTCGGCGAACGCTTCGTGCGCGGCGTCGAAGAGGCGATTGCACAGAAGGTGCCGTTCCTGTGCTTCACCGCCACCGGCGGCGCCCGCATGCAGGAAGGCCTGCTCTCGCTGATGCAGATGGCCAAGACCAACGCCGCCCTGACGCGACTGGCCAAGAAGGGGCTGCCTTACATCAGCGTGCTGACCGACCCGACCATGGGTGGCGTCTCAGCCGGCTTTGCCTTCGTGGGCGATGTGGTGATCGCCGAGCCCAAGGCGCTGATCGGTTTTGCCGGCCCGCGCGTGATCGAGAACACCGTGCGCGTGAAGCTGCCCGAAGGCTTCCAGCGCGCCGAGTTCCTGATCACCAAAGGCGCGGTGGACTTCATCTGCGACCGGCGCGAACTGCGCGCCACTGTTGCGAGTTGCCTGGCGATGCTGCAGCGCCAGAGTGCGGATGCCGTCGTCGCCGACTGAAGTTCACGCACACCGGGCGCTGGGCGCCCGGCCCCGCTCACAGTTCGCGCAAGGCGTCGTGGCTGGCTTCGATGGCGGTGAGGCGCTCTCGCTCGCGGGGACCCGCCAGCTCCATGACGCGCGAGGCCAGCAGGTGGCAGATGCTGGTCACCGCCACATGGTCGTCCAGCGGGCTGTGTGAATCGCAAGCGCAGTACAGGTGCCACGTCAGTCCTTCGTCTCGCGGCACTTGCTCGTCTGACACATACAGCACCCGGGCACCAGAAGCCACCACCTGCGCCACAAGGGCACCCAGGGCGGCCGGGCGGCGCCGCACCGCAAACACCACCACCACGTCTTTGGGCAGGATGCTGGCCGTGAACTGGCCCAGCGTATCGCCAGCATGGGGAATGAGGTGGGTGTCTTCCTTGATCTGGAACATCTGCCAGCGGAAGTAGCTGGCAAACGACTGGCTGGAGCGCAGGCCACACACCCACAGCTTGCGCGCCGACAGCAGGGCCTTGGCCATCTGGTCGATGCCTCGGGCGTCGAGCCGGGCGAAGGTGCGCTGCAGGTTGTCCTGGCTGCGCTCCAGGCTGGCGGCGAACCGGTTTTCCACCGCTGTGCTGCGGCTGGCCAGAAACAGCGGAGAGCCCGCACCGCGTTCCTCACGCACCTGGCGCCGGGCGTCCTCAAAATGCCGGTAGCCCAGCCGCTTGATGAAGCGGGTGACGGTTGCGTTCGACACCCCGGCCAGCGTGGCCAGCTCGCTGGCGGCGTAGCTCGGCAGGTCGCCGGGGAAGTCCAGCACGAACTCGGCCAACTGCCGCTCCATAGGGTGGAAGGCGCCAAGGTTCTGGCGCACCCGCGTCAGGAACGATGTCATGGTGGCTTCGGTCATGGTGGTGATCGGTGGGTAGCAGCGGCGGATTCTCCCACGCACTTCAGGCGACCAGCCGGCCTGACCGCACGGCGCGCAAGCAGGCCAGCCGCACCGCAGCGCACACCGGGTCCACGACACGCAGGTTCAGCTGCGCGGCAATGTCTTGTGCGGCATGGGCCAGAGGACCGCCGCCGATCACGATGGCCTGCGCGCCGTCTTGCTCGACCGCGTCCCGGCAGGCCTGCAGCAGCGCCCGCTGGAGCTGGTCCGGGTGACGCAACAGGTTGTCCAGATCCCCGCGGGTGTAGCGAACACCGGCGAACTGCGCGGGCGGCGCTGCCGCATGGGCAGCGGCGACCAGGCTGTCGTGCAGGTCGGGTGTGACGGTGACGATGGCGTAGCGCAAGCCACCCGCAGCGGCCTCGGCGATGCCGGCCTCGCCGATCCCGGTCACCGGCAGGCGATCGCGCAGCATGGCCACACCCGGGTCGCCGAAACCCGCCACGATGAGCGCGTCAAAGCCTTCGGTTATCAGCGCCGGTGCGCGGGCCACAACGGCGTGCGCGGCCACCTGTAGCGCGTCGGCATCGGCGATGAAGTCCTGACCCGAAGCGATGGTGCGCCCTTCGATCTGCACCCCGGCAGGCACCACGGCACCGGCACTGGCGAGCATCAGACCGGTGGAGCGCTCGCTGGTGTTCGGGTTGAGCAGCGCGATGCGGTAGGGCCGCTGTGTGTGACCACTGTCCATCGCCATCTGCTGCGGGGCGGATGCCAACGGGGTCATGCCAGGGCTCCCGCCACGGGCGCGGTGTGCACCGCGTGCAACCGCCAGCACGCCGCCGCTGAGGCCTCAGGCTGCTCCACCAGCTCGGGCACCGCCTGTGTGCACTCGCTGCTCGCGTGCGCGCAGCGCGCGGCAAAGGCACAGCCCGCGGGCAATGCCACCAGGTCGGGCGGAGCACCCGGCAGGCCGGTGCGGCGGGTGCCGCGCATCGAGCCGTGCAGCGTGGACGCCAGCAAGGCCTGGGTGTAGGGGTGTTGCGGGCGCAGCAGCACGTCTTGGGCGCTGCCGATCTCCACGATGCGGCCGGCGTACATCACCGCGATGCGGTCACAGATCTCGGCCGCCACGCCCAGGTCGTGCGTGACAAAGACCGCACCCATGCCGAGCCGCTGCTGCAGTTCGCGCAGGATCAGCAGCACCTGCATCTGTACCGTGGCGTCCAGCGCGGTGGTGGGCTCGTCGGCCAGCACCAGCTTCGGGCCGCACGACAGGGCCAGCGCGATCATGGCGCGCTGGCGCATGCCGCCGGAGAGTTCGTGCGGGTAGTTGTCCAGCCGTGCCCGGGCCGACGGCACTTTCACCTGCTCCAGCCACTGCTGCGCCTGCGCCCGCGCTTCGGCCTTCGAGCAGCCCCGGTGCCGCTGGATGGCTTCGCCGATCTGCTGACCGATGGTGTAGACCGGGTCGAGTGCGAGCCCGGGATCCTGAAAGATCATCGCGGCGGTGCCACCCCGGTAAGCGCTGAGGGCGCGGTCGTCGAGCGTGGACACGTCCAGACCGTCCACGGTGATGCCGCCCGAGAGTGCGGTGCGTCCCGCTGGCAACAGCCGCATGAGCGCGCGCAGGGTCACGCTCTTGCCGCAGCCCGATTCACCGATCAGGCCCAGCACCTCGCCCGGCTGCACCTCGAAGCTCACGCCGTTGACGGCGCGCACCTCGCCGCGCGGCGAGCGAAAGCGCACGCTCAGGTCGCGCACCGAGGCCAAGGCCTTTTGAGTTCCCGGTGTGCGCGGCGTCATGCGGGACTTTCCTGCGTCAGCGTCAGGTGACAGGCCACCCGGTGACCGTCGACTCCAGCTGCCCGCAGCAACGGTTCGGTCTCGGCACAGGCCGCCACCGCGTGCGGGCAGCGGGTGCGGAAGCGGCAACCCGAGGGCGGATCGATGGGGCTGGGCGGGTCGCCCGCGATGGGCGCCGCCTGCGTGCGTAGGCGCGGGTCCATGCTGGGCATGGACGCCAGCAAAGCGCGCGTGTACGGGTGGGCCGGTTGTTCGTAGACGGACTGCACCGGACCCATCTCGACGATCTTGCCGAGGTACATCACCATCACCTCGTCGCTGATGTACTGCACCACGTTGAGGTCGTGCGAGATGAACAAGTAGGTCAGGTCCAGCTCGGCCTTCAGGTCGAGCAAGAGGTTGAGCACCTGCAGCTCGACCGACTTGTCCAGCGCCGACACCGCCTCGTCAAAGATCACGATCTCGGGCTTCAAGGCCAACGCGCGGGCGATGTTGACGCGCTGGCGCTGCCCGCCTGAGACCTCGTGCGGATAACGCCCGGCAAATCGCTCCGGCTCCAAGCCCACACGCGCCAGCAGGTCGTGTGCGGTGCTCCGCGCTTGGGCGCGGGGCACGCCGTGCACCATCGGGCCGAACATCAGCGACGCTTCGATGCTCAGGCGCGGGTTGAGCGAGGCGAACGAATCCTGGAACACCATCTGCACCTTGCGCCGCACCGCGGCCAGTTGCTCAGGCCGCTGCCCCAGCGTCTGACCGGCGAGCTGCACCGAGCCGTCGTCCGCCTCGATCAGCCCCATGAGCAAGCGCGCCAGTGTGGACTTGCCGCAACCCGACTCACCCACAATGCCGAGCGTGCGGCCTCGGGCCAGCCGGAAGGAAATGTCGGACACCGCGTGCACCACTTGCGCAGGGGCCCACAGACGCTGCGACCGCACCTGGAACTGTTTGCGCAGACCCGCCACATCCACTGCACACTCCACCTCTTTCGCTGGCGCGTCCATCACTTCACCTCCATCGCGCTGCGCAGGCCGTCGGCCAACAGGTTGAACGCCAGCGACACCACGAAAATCAGCACGCCCGGCAAGGCCGCCAGCAGCGGCTGGGTGTAGATCGCGTTGCGCAGCGTGTTGAGCATCAGGCCCCACTCGGGCGTGGGCGG
>JBIIQD010000109.1:0-7094 GCA_044342265.1 Hydrogenophaga sp.
CCCCCACGCTCCGCCGCTGCGCGGGTCGCTGCCCCCCATGGGGGCTGATCTGCCTTGGGGCGGCCCGGCGGCAGATCCTCATCACCCCCACGCTCCGCCGCTGCGCGGGTCGCTGCCCCCCGTGGGGGCTGATCTTTGTACGACGTGTGCGCCATCAGCAGGTCGATCGCCGTGTCGTCGACGTGGGCGAGCACGGCGAGTTGTTTCTCCTCGGCCAGTGCCATCAACTGGCGCGCCACCGGACCATTGGCGTTGGCGCTGTCGTACAGATGAAACTCACCCAAACCGCGATAGGCACCTGCGGGCGTGCCTCTGCGCAACTCCGTGTTCACCATCTCGGCAATGCTCTCGTCGCGGAACCAGCCGCTGTAGTCGGCGCGGTTGCGGTACAGGCGCACGAACGGCACCACCGTCACCCCTGCGGCGCGGGTCGCTTCGCGCGCACTGGCCAAGGCCAATGTGCCCGTGTTCGGGCGCGAGTTGGACAGCACCGCGCGCACGCCATTGCGTTGCATCCGCGCCAGCACATCCGCCAGAGGATGCGGACAGGCCGGCTGGGCAACGTCATGGACGCAGGCCTCGTCGTTGTAGTGCATGTGCGCGTCAAACAACGGCCCGCTGTAGGGCGTTTGGGCCAAGACCGGCACAGCCGAAAAGGCCAGCCACCAGACACACCACCGCAGCCTGTTGCTCATGCCAAGTTCAACCCAGGGTTTGCGACAAGAAGGTCAACGTTCTGTCGCGCGCCAGCGCAGCAGACGGCGCGTGCCAGGCGCCGCGCTGGTCGCAGTTGAAGCCATGGTGCGCGGGGTACAGATGCACCGCCACATCAGGGTGCGCCTGGCGGAACGTCTCGACGCTGTCCAGGGGAATCCAGTGGTCCTGTTCGGCGAAATGCGCGAGCACCGGCACCGTCGGGCGCCGGGCGACCTCGGCCTCTGTGGTGACACCGCCCCCGTAATACGGCACCGCTGCACTCAGACCGTGCAGTTCGCAAGCGCTGCGCCAGGTCAGCAGGCCGCCCCAGCAGTAGCCCACAATGCCGACCTTCCCGCCCTGCGCGGCGTGAGTGATGGCCGCCTGGATATCGGCCAACACCCCGGGCGCCGGCAGGGCCTCGACCGCCGCTTTCAACGCCATACCTTGGCCCATGTCGGCCTCGGTGTAACCCAACTCGACACCGCTCCTGGCGCGGTGAAAGGTGGAAGGGGCCACCACGAAGTAGCCGTCGGCGGCATAGCCGTCGGCCACCTCACGGATATGGCTGTTGACCCCAAAAATCTCCTGCAGCACCACCAGTCCACCCCGGGACTGGACAGCAGGCTGCGCGACGTAGGCCGGGAACTGGAACCCGTCGCCTGAGGTGAGTTGAACGAAACTGCCCATGGTGTCTCCGGGTGTGTTGGCAGGGTCGGTCTGGTGTGCGACGGCCGCACCGCAGCGACCTGCGTTAAGGTACGTGGAATTCATGTTGTAACCGCAAACGCCGGTCTCTGGCAGGAGGTAGTGCGATGGGCGCTGAACCGCGCGGGGTGTTGTTGGTCACCGGCGCCAGCCGTGGTATCGGCGCGGCCACTGCCCTGCTGGCCGCTCAGCAGGGCTGGGCGGTGGCGGTCAACTACACGGCGAACTCGCTCGCCGCCGACGAGGTGGTGCGGCGCATCCGCGCCAGCGGCGGCCACGCCATCACGGTGCAGGCCGATGTGGCCGACGAAGCGCAGGTGCTGCGCATGTTCGAGAAGGTGGAC
The DNA here is from genome assembly GCA_044342265.1 of Hydrogenophaga sp. Classification (GTDB taxonomy): domain Bacteria; phylum Pseudomonadota; class Gammaproteobacteria; order Burkholderiales; family Burkholderiaceae_C; genus Hydrogenophaga. Next base: position 1,749 of record JBIIQD010000109.1, read on the forward strand.
GCCAAGCTGGGCCGCCTCACGGGGCTGGTGAACAACGCGGGCGTGGTGGACGTGACCGCGCGCGTCGACGAGATGAGCGTGGCGCGCTGGAAGCGCATGTTCGACATCAACGTGATCGGCTCGATGCTCTGCGCGCGCGAGGCGGTGCGGCGCATGAGCACGCGGCACGGCGGCGAGGGGGGCTCCATCGTCAACCTGTCCAGCGCAGCGTCGCGTCTGGGGTCACCCGGCCAATATGTGGACTACGCGGCGGCCAAGGGCGCCATCGATGCCTTCACCATCGGCCTGGCCAAAGAGGTGGCGGCCGAAGGCGTGCGCGTCAACGCGGTGCGCCCGGGCTTGATCGACACCGAGATCCACGCTTCGGGCGGCCTGCCCGACCGCGTGAACGACCTCAAGCACCTGGTGCCCATGCAGCGCGGCGGCACCGCCAACGAGGTGGCGCAGGCCATCGTCTGGCTGCTGTCCCCTGCCGCGAGCTACACCACCATGAGCCTGCTGGACGTCTCAGGTGGCCGCTGAACAAGGAAAGACATGACCGCAACAACCCCCGACCAAAGCCCGCACATCAAGATCTGGTGGGAGGACATGGAGATCGGTCAGGTGCGCGACCTGGGCAGCATCTCACCCACACGCGAAGAGATCATCGCCTTCGCCAGCCAGTTCGATCCCCAGCCGTTTCACCTGAGCGAGGAAGCCGGCAAGGCATCCGTGTTCGGCGCCTTGAGCGCCAGCGGCTGGCACACCTGCGCCATGGCCATGCGGCTCATGGTCACCAACTTCCTTCACGAAACCTCCAGCCTCGGATCGCCCGGGCTGGAAAGCCTGAAGTGGACCAAACCGGTCTACCCCGGCGACGTGCTGCGCCTGCAGCACACCATCACCGAAAGGCGCGCGATGACCAAGCGGCCCGACGTGGGCCTGGTGCGCACCATCTGGGAAATGTTCAACCAGCACGGCGACAAGGTGTTGCACATGGAGGGCTACGGCATGTTCAGAAGACGAAACCCTGCCTCCTGAAATCCGCTGATGCAGCGCGGGTGCGCGGTTCCTGCCCCACAATCCCCGCCATGGATTTCAAGCCCCTCATCACCCTGCTGGCCATCGTCAACCCGCTGGCCATTGTTCCCTTTTTCATCCACTACACACAGGGCTTCAGCTCGGCGCAGCGCAAGCGCACCATCCTGATCTCGTCCATCAGCGCGTTTGTGGTCATCGCCATCAGCGCCATCATCGGCCTGCAAATTCTGGCGTTCTTCAGCATCTCGCTGGCGAGCTTTCAGGTGGGCGGCGGCATGCTGCTGCTGACTTCCGCGCTCTCGATGCTGAACGCCCAACCGGCCGAAGCCAAGACCAACCAAAGCGAGGTGGACGACGCCTCTGCGCGCGCCTCCATCGCGGTGGTGCCGCTCACCATCCCGCTGCTCACCGGCCCGGCCACCATGTCCACCGTGGTGATCTACGCCGACCAGGCCAAGACCTTCTTCCAGCACGCTGCGCTGGTGGGCTACGGCGTGGTGATCGCCCTGGCCACCGCCGTGTGCTTCTCGCTCGCCAAGCCCATCGCGCGGCTGATGGGCCAGACCGGCATCAACGTTATGACCCGGTTGATGGGTTTGATCTTGGCCGCGCTGTCGGTGGAGGTGATGGCCGCCGGGCTGGTGAAGCTGTTCCCGGCGCTGGGCGGCTGAGGGTCGAACCCGAAACCAGGCTGCGCTGACCAGCCGCGCTCGACCCGCCGAACGAACGGATCAACTCGACCAAAGACGCCAATGCAACGTTCTCGGACACTGGATCGACGGACCTGAACAGCTCTTACCAGCTAAGAAGCGGACCTTAAAGTTGACACGCCAGCGAGCTGGCTTCTGCCAAATCGCCCTCTGGACAAGCATGGGTCGGCGTCAACGCAACATGTAGCCACCCAGTCCCCCTAGGCTGGTGTGCAAAGCAACTTAGCGAAGCCGGTTAGTGCCGACGCACGTAGCTTGAGGACCGAGCCATTTGGCTGACGCAAGTCTGAAGTTGGATCACCCGAGAAGAACTGGCTTTCAAGAATTACATTAAATTCTTCTTCGCCAAACTGTGCCTTCAGGCGCTCAAGTGTTTCTGGCCATCCGTGCTGATTGATGAATTTCATATCTTCGGGCGTCGCCAGTACGAGGTTGGCGAACAATCTAGCCGAGGTCAGCTTCCCTTCGAAATATCCGGATAGCGCATCCACTCCAAATATGGGCATCAAATAGTCAACTTCAGCTGAATAGAGATAGGCACTCGAAGTAATCAGCTCACCTGTCACTAGGCTACGAGCCCCTTTTGCCGCAAACATACAGAGAAATGCCGTTGATAGAGCTTTGCCCTTGATAAAGCGTCTTTCGAAAAAGTCTTGCTCAGAAACCGATAGACGAAGGTTTAGTTCCTTTGCCTCACCTAGCGCCAATCCCCGAATAGACGAAAGTTGCCGCGCAAGGTAGTGATCTGGCTTCCCTCTCAATTGCTCATTAAGACTCACAGACCAGAACCATCGAGCCAGCTCTGTTTCGGCAACAGTGTCGTTGTGAGCTACGTTAAAGAACATAGCCACACCAAGCAGCTGACCTTCGTATGGCAGGAAGTCAGCATGGTGAACATAACAACGATTTTTCAAAAAGCCTATCGAGCGCACTGCGATATCGATTGCTCGCGATACAAGGCCGTGTAAGGTTTGTGATGTCTCTGTCCGGAGAGTAAGCACCTCCTCGGCCGTCGGGGCTCGTCCAGAAACTACCGCAATGAGCTTGAGGACTGTCTCGTCGGCGAAATTGAATCCGAGCTCTTCAGTCTTCCCCTGCACCTCGCGAATTCCGCTATTCAGATCAAAATCATCTGACCATGTAAGCGCGCGCATGAAATCAACCGGCCCCAGTCGCGTTCCAGTTGAATTGATGCGGCTAAAGATTTCGACTACCTCTGTGACCTGTTGGTGAGCAATAGTCACAGTTGGAAGAAGATACTCTTGAAAAGTCGCCTGCAGTCTGACCGTGCGCTCGATCAAGATCTCCGCGTCATCGAGACCTAGAAGCCTTTTTTGCTCGTTAAGAAGGCGCTTAACTGAAAACAGCGCACTCAATGGCAAGTCGGCCTCCGATGTCTCGGCCAGATCGAAGTGCTTAAACACCTGATTGCGCAGATCGAACACTACGTTGTAGAGGCCCGGCTTCGACGGGTCACCATCGTAGTAGAACACCCCATACAACGATGACAGCCTTTGCAATCCATCGAGAACAAAATACGTCGGATATTTTTCCGCAACAATCGGGAACGGCAGTTCTTCTGGCTGCGCTGTCTTGAATACTCGATCCCGAACTTCCCATAGCAACATGCTTCCAACCGGATATCCACGAACTACGCTATCCAGCAAACTTAAGATTTGGGCCTCTGACCAGCGAAAAGCGCGCTGGAACGCTGGCACACGGATGTCACCCGACTGCAGCCTCCGGAAAACGGTAGGCAGATGATGGACTTCTGGGCGAGGGACAGAGACCGTGTTTGCGTTCATTGCTTCTCCTGAAGCCTCTTATTATTGAAGCTCTCATTTCTCAATTGGACGATGATCGATTCCAGCAAATGCAGCGTATGACTCACATATCCCGCTCGAAATCGGTTAGAATCAATTTCCCATTTCCATTTGCCATCATCAGGGGCATTTTTGTCTCGACTGTCTTCATAAAAGTCGTGCGTGACCTTACGCATTACCTCCTGAAGTTGTGTCGAGATTTGCAGTTCAACTTGCAGGGGTGTATCAATGACTGTGAGATCCGCATCTGGTTGAAAAATGCCTACCGGAATGCTCACATAGAAATGGTAGGCGTAGTAGCCTTCCTCCCGACTTTCAGCGTCATAGCGACTGGTTAGGCCCAAGGCCTTCGCGCGACTGTTTAGGTGCTCTGCGAGCTTCGCAGGGCCGTCAACATACTTACAGACTAGCGTTCCTCGAATCAGGTCGTTGATCCGCCGATAGATATCGGTTGGAGCAATCCAGCCACCGACAGGAGCTTCTGGAAAAGCAGGATTGTTCAGGCAGTTCTTGCGAAAGCACTTGTTCGCAACTGATGTGTACGGCTTTTGCAGAAGCTGAGGCGCCGAAAGCGTCATCAGAAGTGGAGCACCAGTTGCCTCTCGCTCAGCATCCTCCCATTGCTTAAGGTCTGCCTCAAGCTGACGGAAGAACTCGTGACCCTGAACGGTAAGGAGCGCGGTGGCCAGGTTAGCCTTGTATAGCCGCTCGGTCTTTGCGCCGAAGTCCATGCCCTGCGCAACAGACCATTGGAGAAATTCTTGTTCGGACATTTTTCCCCTGATGGCAACTGCCGATGTGACTCAAGTCTAGCCTGTCGCTGTATGAGGTCGTAATCCTATGCTTGGGCGACTTTCGGCATGAGCCAGAAGCTGTCAACCGCGTGGCATCGGTGAAAGTCTCAGCCCAGCCTTTTGCTGACCTCGTCGGGATCAAACGAAACCCGGCCGCTCAATACCCACCCGACGGCGCAGTCGGCCCTTTTGGAGCGCCCCCGCCAAACCGCTGCACCAACCCCGTCGCCGCCTTCACCAGCAGCGTGGTGTCCAGCCCCACCGCCACGAACAGCGCGCCCGCGTCGAGGTACTGTTGCGCCAGCGCCGGGTCGGTGGCCAGGATGCCGGGGGCCTTGCCGGCGGCGCGCACGGTGGCGATGCCGTCGAGGATCACCTTTTGCACCTCGGGGTGGCTGGGCTGGCCGCGGTAGCCCATGCTGGCCGAGAGATCGGCCGGGCCGAAGAAGACGCCGTCCACGCCCTCGGTCTCGGCAATGGCCTTGAGGTTGTTCACTGCGGTCACGGTCTCGGCCTGCACCAGCAGGCACATCTGGTGGTTGGCCTGCTCGAGGTAGTCGTCCACCTGGTTCCAGCGCGATGCGCGCGCCAGCGCCGCGCCCATGCCGCGAATGCCCTCGGGCGCGTAGCGCATGGCCTTGACCATCAGCGCGGCCTGCTCGGCCGTGTCCACCATGGGGATCAGCAGCGTCTGCGCGCCGATGTCGAGGTATTGCTTGACCAGCGCCACATCGGCCTGCACCGCGCGCACCACCGGGTGCGTGGCCGCGTAGGGCGCCACCGCACGCAACTGGTCGAGGGCCGTGCGCGGGTCGTTGGGCGCGTGTTCGCCGTCGATCAGCAGCCAGTCAAAACCACAACCAGCCAGGGCTTCGGCCACGTCGGGCGAGGCGAAGCCGACCCAGCAGCCGATCTGGGGCTTGCCCGCCTTGAGGGCGTCGCGGAAGGTGTTCTGCGGGATCTTCATGGTGTGTCGGGATACAGGTTTTTCATCTGGCC
>JBIIQD010000110.1:0-7086 GCA_044342265.1 Hydrogenophaga sp.
GCGCCGAGCGTTCCAGCGCCGGCGCATCCGAGCGCAGGAAGGGGTTGATCTGCTTTTCCAGTCCTATGGAGCTGGGCAGGGTGGGAAGGTTCCGTGCCCGCAGCGCCTGGCACTGCACCGCATAGTCTGCGAGCTCCGCGTTGTCAGGGTCGACCGCGAGGGCAAAACGAAGATTGGACAAGGTGTATTCGTGGGTGCAACAGACCCGGGTGGTGTCGGTCAACGCGGCCAGTCGGGTCAGCGATTCCAACATCTGAGCGGGTGTGCCCTCGAACAGCCGCCCGCAGCCGGCGGAAAAAAGGGTGTCGCCGCAGAACAGCAGCGCAGAGCCGTCAAGCTCTGAGCAGTGGTAGGCGATGTGACCAGCAGTGTGGCCTGGCACGTCAATCACCTCGAAACGAAGCCCGAGGGCTTCAACCACCTCGCCCCCGCCAACACGGGTCAGCGGCTCAGGCATCGTTTCGCTCCTGGGCCCAAACACCCGGGCACCGCTGGTGGCCCGCAAGGCGGCGACACCACCTGTATGGTCACCATGGTGGTGCGTGACGAGAATGGTCTCCAGCTTCAGGCCCTGTTGCTCCAGCCATATCGAGACGCCGTCCGCTTCGCCGGGGTCGACCACCAGAGCGCGCTGGCCGTCGTGCAACACCCATATGTAGTTGTCGCTGAAGGCTGGGACTGGGAACAGGGTCATAGGGCGCGGTGGGCAGGGAATGTGGGGGTGGGGCGTGTAGAGTACCCGGACACGCCGCCGCACCCAAGATGTACCCCTCTATTGTAAGTTTGACCGACTGGTTTCAGACCCCTGCGGGACGTTACCTTTTGTCCTGGGAACAGGCACGGTTTGATCATTTGGTGGTGAACCTGTTTGGTTACAACGCCTTGCAGCTGGGCCTGCCAGAACTGGACACGCTGGCCAACAACCGCATGCCGCACCGCTGGCTGGCCTTGCCGGAAGAGTTGCTGGACCAGGCGACCCAGGCTGAAGGCGATGTGGGCACAGCCCCGTTGGCATCGGCGCTGCGTGTGGCACTGGTGACCAACGCTGCCGCCTTGCCGTTTCCCGAGTCGAGCCTGGACTTGGTGGTGCTGCCTCACACGCTGGAGCTCAGCGCTGATCCCCACCACGTGTTGCGCGAAGTAGAACGCGTGCTGGTGCCCGAGGGTCGGGTGGTGATCTCAGGCTTCAATCCAAACAGCCTGTGGGGCTTGCGCCAGTCGCGTGGGCGTTTGGCCGGCCAGGTGGGTTTGCGGGCTTTTGGCTGGGCAGATCTCTATTTGCCCGAGGCCGGTGAGTTCATTGGCCCGGGGCGCTTGCGGGACTGGTTGCGGCTGCTCAGCTTTGAACTCGAATCCGAGCACTTCGGTTGTTATCGACCCGCTGTGCGCAGCGAAAAGTGGTTACAGCGAATGGCTTGGATGGACAACGCTGGCGCGCGCTGGTGGCCGATCTTCGGCTCGGTCTACTTTCTCGTGGCGGTCAAGCGGGTGCGTGGTGTGCGGCTGCTTGGCCCGGCCTGGCGCCCTCGCCGTGCGGGCGCGACCGCACCAGTCACCGTGGCCAACCGGCGCTGACGTTTTGAGCAACAGGAGTGATCGCATTTGAACCACGTGGTGATGTATACCGATGGCGCCTGCAAAGGCAATCCCGGCCCGGGCGGGTGGGGGGTGTTCCTCAAAGCGGGTGGGCATGAAAAAGAGTTGTGGGGCGGTGAACGCGACACCACCAACAACCGCATGGAGCTGACCGCGGTGATTGAAGGGCTGTCGGCCCTCAAGCGTCCGTGCAAGGTGGCCCTGTACCTGGACAGCGAGTACGTGCGCAAGGGCATCACCGAGTGGATCCACGGCTGGAAGGCCAAAGGCTGGAAGACCGCCGCCAAACAACCGGTCAAGAACGCCGATTTGTGGATGAAGCTGGACGCCCTGGTGCACGCGGGCGCGCACCGAATTGAATGGCACTGGGTCAAGGGACACGCCGGTGATCCGGGCAACGAGCGCGCGGATGGGCTGGCCAACAGAGGCGTGCCTACCTGACGGCGCCACGTGGGTGGCAGGGACAGCCGGAACTTGGGACGATGTCGCCAAGCCAGCAATGTTACATTGCCCGCAGACACACCCGCGTAGAGCTCGGGACTTCTTTGGAATCTGGACACATGGCGAAAAAGAACATCACTTTGTGGGTCGCGGCCGGCGGCATTGCGTTGGCTTCTGCGGGGGCCTGGTGGTTGCAGAATCGGACCAGCCCCAGCGTGCCTGCGGGTGGCGTGGAGGCTGATTCGGGGGCGGCTCGGCCTGCGGGTGCAGCAGCGGCAGGAGGTCCACCAGCGGCAGGCGGTACGCAAGGGGCCGGTCGTCCTGGCGGTGGTGGTGGTCCTGGTGGCCCCGGTGGCGGTCCCGCCAGCGTCGAGGTGGCAAAGGTCAAGACACTGACTTTGCAAGACGATGCGCAAGCGGTGGGGTCGCTGCGGTCGCGCCAAAGCGTGACTTTGCGGCCCGAGGTGGCGGGGCGGATCGCTCAGATCGGATTCACCGACGGTGCGCGCGTGCGCAAGGGGCAGTTGCTGGTGCAGCTTGACGATGTGCTGCAAAAGGCAGAGAACAGCCAGGCGCAGGCGCAGCTGTCCATTGCGAGGGCCAACCTCAAGCGCAATGAAGAACTGGTGGCGCAGGCTTTTGTGTCGCAGCGGGTGCTGGACGAAAGCCGCGCTTCGTTGCAGGTGGCCGAAGCCCAGGTGGCATTGACGCAGGCGCGGCTTTCGCGCATGCGGGTGTTGGCGCCGTTCGATGGTACGGTTGGCCTGCGCAACATCAACCTCGGTGACTACGTCAAAGACGGTGCCGACCTCGTCAACCTGGAGGACACGTCGTTGCTGACGGTGGACTTCCGTTTGCCCGAGCGCTTCCAGACGCGGATCGCAGCGGGTCAGTCGGTGCAGGTGCAGCTCGATGCGCTGCCGGGCAAGACGTTCAATGCCAAGGTGCAAGCGGTGGATCCGCTGCTGGACGCCAACGGTCGCTCGGTCGCGGTGCGCGCAGTGCTGCCGCCGACACCGGGCGGGGCCTTGAGGCCAGGCATGTTTGCCCGGGTGACGACCGTGTTTTCCGCCAATGAAGGCGCGCTGGTGGTGCCGGAAGAAGCCATCGTGCCGCAGGGCGGAAAACAGTTCGTGATCACACTGGACAAGCAGGGTGAAGGGGATGGTGCCAAGCTGGTCTCGCGCCGGATCGAGGTGCAGCTGGGGGTGCGTCGGGGGCCGCAGGTGCAGGTGTTGGCAGGGGTGGTGGAGGGCGACACCGTGGTCATCGCCGGGCAACAGCGCTTGCAGAAAGACGGCACGCCTGTGCGTGTGGTGGACCTCAGCCGCGCGGGTGGACCGGGTCCGGGAGGTGGCAAGCCCGGCGCCGACGGCAAACCCGACGGACCACCCGGCGCGCGACCCGAAGGCGCCCCGGCGCCTGCAGGCGGCAAACCCGCCGGCGGTTGAACCGACAGGAGCCAACATGCAACTGCCCGAGATATCCGTTCGCCGTCCGGTGTTCGCCAGCGTACTGTCGCTGCTGATTGTGTTGGTCGGGTGGGTCGCCTTCAATGGCCTGACGGTGCGCGAGTATCCGAAGATCGACGAGCCCACGGTGTCGGTGCAGACCCGCTTTGCGGGAGCCTCCAGCGAGGTGATGGAATCGCAGATCACCAAGACACTGGAGGATTCGCTGGCGGGCATCGAAGGGGTCGATGTCATCACCTCGACCAGCCGGCAGGAGCAAAGCAACATCACGGTGCGCTTCAAGTTGGAGCGCGATCCTGATTCGGCTGCGGCCGACGTGCGCGACAAGGTCAGCCGGGTGCGGCAGCGGCTGCCACAAGGCATTGACGAGCCGGTGATCGCCAAGGTCGAGGCCGATGCTTTTCCCGTGATCTGGTTGGCCCTGAGTTCGGACACCCACGACGCGCTGCAGTTGTCCGACTTCGCCAACCGCATCGCCAAACCCGTGTTGCAGACCGCGCCAGGCGCAGCCGACGTGCGTGTGTTTGGCGAGCGCAAGTACTCGATGCGGGTCTGGATTGATCCAGACCGTCTCGCCGCTTACAGGCTGACGGTGCAGGACGTCGAGGACGCGTTGCGCAAGTCCAACCTGGAGGTGCCCGCTGGCCGTATAGAGAGCAGCCAGCGCGAGTTCAATGTGACGGCGGCGACTGACCTGCAGACGCCGCAGCAGTTCCGCGAGATCGGCGTGCGCAACGTCAATGGCCTTACCGTCAGGCTGGGCGATGTGGCGCGGGTGGTGCAGGGGCCGCAGGACGAGCGCAGCTCAGTGCGACTGAACGGGCGCGACTCGGTGTCCCTGGGCGTGATCCGTCAGGCGACTGCCAACCCGCTGGAGCTGTCCGCCGGGGTGCGTCGTCTTTTGGACAAGGTCAAGGCCGATTTGCCACCGGGGGTCATGGTCGACATTGCCAACGACAACTCGGTGTTCATCGACCGTTCGATCAAGGCGGTCTACACCACCATTGCCGAGGCGGTGGTGCTGGTGGCGCTGGTGATCTTTGTGTTCCTGCGCACTTTTCGCGCGTCCATCATCCCGCTGGTGACGATCCCCGTGAGCCTGATCGGCGCATTCGCTCTGATGGCGCTGTTTGGCTTCTCCATCAACACACTCACGCTGCTGGCGCTGGTGCTGGCCATCGGTCTGGTGGTGGACGATTCCATCGTAGTGCTGGAGAACATCTACCGCCACATTGAAGAGGGCATGAAGCCGTTTGACGCCGCCATCCGAGGGGCGCGTGAAATCGGCTTTGCGGTGGTGGCGATGACGCTGACGCTGGCCGCGGTGTATGCCCCGCTGGCCTTCACGCCCGGGCGCACTGGCCGCCTGTTCGCGGAGTTTGCTCTGGCGCTCGCGGGCGCGGTCGTGGTCTCGGGCTTCGTGGCGCTGACCCTCACGCCGATGATGAGCAGCAAGCTGCTGCGCCACAACCCCAACCCCGGTCGGTTTGATCGCGGGATGGAGCGTGTGCTGCAAGCCGTCACCCGCGGATACAGCAGCGTCCTGACGGTGGCGTTGCGCCTGCGCTGGCTGGTGGTCGGTGTGATGCTTGCCAGTGCCGTGGGCAGCGGGTGGCTGCTGCAGTCGACCAAACAAGAGCTGGCGCCGCTAGAAGACCGTGGCCTAGTCCTGGTCAGTGTCAACGGGCCAGATGGTGCCACCCTTGCCTATACACAGCGCTATTCAGAAGCCGTTGAACGCATTGGTCAAAGCTACCCCGAATTCGACCGCATCTTCAGCAACATCGGCAACCCGACTGTCGCGCAGGCCACTGTTTTCCTGCGCGCCACGCCGTGGGAAGAGCGCGAGCGCACGACGATGGAGATGGCGCGCGAAATCACGCCCAAGATCGGCGCCTTGCCCGGCATCAGCGGCTTTCCCATCACGCCGCCCTCACTGGGCCAGGGTTTTCGAGAGCGGCCGATCAACTATGTGATCGTGACCTCCGACAGCTACGACAACCTCGCGCGCACCATGCGACGGTTTCAGGACGAGTTGGCCAAACACCCGGGATTTGTGCAAGTGGACACCGACCTGCGGCTGAACAAACCGGAAATCAGAATGGATGTGGACCGCGAGCGCGCAGCTGACATGGGCGTGGGCGTGGACGTGATTGCGCGCACCGTGGAAACCATGTTGGGCGGTCGCATCGTCACTCGCTACAAACGCGGCGGGGAGCAGTATGACGTGGTGGTGCAGACGGCCAGGGCACAACGCAGCGCGCCAGAGGACATTGATCAGCTGTTCGTGCGCGGCCGCAACGACGCCATGATCCCGCTGGCCTCGTTGGTGAAGCTGCGCGAGGTGGTGGTGCCGCGCGAGCTCAACCACTTCGGCCAGCGCCGCAGCGCCTCCATCACCGCCAATCTGGCACCCGAGCTGGCGCTGGGCGATGCGCTCAAGATCATGGACGGCATTGCGGCCGAGGTGCTGCCGGCGGGCTACACCACCGACCTTAACGGGCAGAGCCGCGAGTTCAAGAATTCCTCGGGTTCGCTGGCCATCGTGTTCCTGCTGTCGCTGCTGTTCATCTATCTCGTGCTCGCAGCCCAGTTCGAGAGCTTCGTCGACCCGTTCATCATCATGTTGTCGGTGCCGCTGTCGATGCTGGGCGCGCTGCTGGCGCTCAAGTTCACCGGAGGCACGCTCAACGTGTTCAGCCAGATCGGCCTGATCACCCTGGTGGGGCTGATCACCAAGCACGGCATCCTGATCGTGGAGTTTGCCAACCAGCTGCGGGAAGACGGCAAGGGCAAGCTGGAGGCCGTGACCGAGGCTGCGGCGCTGCGCCTGCGCCCCATCCTCATGACCACCGGCGCCATGGTGCTGGGCGCCATTCCGCTGGCGCTGGCCACCGGCGCCGGCGCCGAAAGCCGCCAGCAGATCGGCTGGGTCATCGTGGGCGGCATGAGCCTGGGCACGCTGCTGACCATCTTCGTGGTGCCGACGATGTACATGCTGCTCGCGCGCACGCGCCACGGCTCGCGCGTGCTGCCGCCGCAGCCCGCGCCGGTGGCGCCAGCGGGCGACGCGCTGGTGGCCAAGTGAGTCACCCGCCCTGTGACCGGTGATCGGATGAAGTGGCTGGAGCACCGGATTCCGCCCCCGGTCGTGGGCCTCGTGACCGCGCTGCTGATGGCGTGGTTCGCCGGCGGACCGCACTGGCATGTGCCGAGCGGTGTCAACGGCCTCTCGGTGGCGCTGCTGGTGACCGTGGGCCTGTCGTTCGACCTGGCCGGGTTGCTTGCTTTCCGGGCCTCGCGCACCACCGTCAACCCGATGCGGCCCGAACGCGCATCGTCGCTGGTCACCCACGGCGTCTATCGCATCACCCGAAACCCCATGTACGTGGGCATGGTCTGCCTGCTGCTGGCCTGGGGCCTGTACCTGGCGCACTGGCCAGCGCTGCTGGCGGGCCCGCTGGCCTATGTGCTGTACCTCAACCGGTTCCAGATCGCACCGGAAGAACAGGCACTGCTCGCACTGTTCGGGCCGTCGTACCGCAGCTACATGGGGCAGGTGCGGCGCTGGCTCTGA
>JBIIQD010000111.1:0-7082 GCA_044342265.1 Hydrogenophaga sp.
CTGAGCGCTGCAACCTGCAGGTAGGCCAGGGCCGCAAAGATGCCAGACATCAGCCCCACCAGCGCTCCCAGCACCTGGTCCGGCGCCAGCGTTGGCCGCAGCAACATTGCCACGCCGCCAAAACCCGTCAGCACCGCGAGGAACAGCGGCGCTTGATGACGCACTGGTGCATCTCGGCCTTGCATCAACAGCGCGCCCCCCAACAAAAAGGCGGCGATCCAGACGCTGCTCATGTAGTTGAGCGTCATGGCAGTGGCCAGCGGCAGCACGGCGATGGCGTAAAACCATGCGGTCAGCGAAATGGTGCCGATGATGCTGCGCCAGACGTGCATCATCGGCACGGTCGTGCGCAATGAAACGCCGCGGACTCGCGTGAAACCGATCAGGAAGATCACCCCGACCATGCCCCGGTAGGCCACGATCTCGAAGCTGTTGAAGTGCTCCGAGGCGAATTTGATGCACACGCCCATGGAGGCAAAGAACAACGAGGCGAGCAGCATCCACAGGGCTTGCATCAGGTGGCTTTCAAATGGGTGGTGTGGTTGTCGCGTATGTGCCACCGCAAGGGCGGCGCTTCAGCGCGGCGCAGCTGGGAGCATCCGCCTGTACCACTCATGAAAGTGCTGCATGCCGTCTTCCATCGGGCTCTGGTAGGGTCCGACCTGGTTGTCACCGCGCCGCATCAGGGCCTTGCGGCCGGCGTCCATGCGCTCGGCGATTTCGTCGTCTTCGATGCAGGTTTCCATGTAGGCCGCGCGCTGGGCTTCGACAAACTCTCGTTCAAAAGCCGCAATCTCTTCGGGGTAGTAGAACTCCACCATGTTCAGTGTCTTGTCGACACCGATCGGGTGCAGGGTCGAGACCGTGAGCACATGGGGATACCACTCCACCATGATGTGTGGGTAGTACGTCAGCCAGATCGCGCCGTGCTCGGGTGCGGTGCCGTTGCGGTACTGCATCAATTGCTGGTGCCAGCGCTGGTACACCGGGCTACCGGCTTTGCCTAGCAGGTTCTGCGCGCCCACGGTCTGCACCGAGAACTCCGGCCTGAACTCCCAGCGCAGGTCCTCGCAGCTCACGAACTGGCCCAGTCCCGGATGGAAAGGCTCGACGTGGTAGTCCTCCAGGTAGACCTCGATGAAGGTTTTCCAGTTGTAGTCGCAGGTGTGCAACTCGACATGGTCGAGCACCATGCCCTCGAAGTTCAGTGCTGAACGTGGACCCATGCCCGCCAGGTCGGCTTCGATGTCGCGACCGTTGTCTTCGAACAGCAGGCCGTTCCATTCGCGCAGCGGATAGCGTTGCAAATCCAGGCAGGGGTCCTGCGTGAAGTGCGGTGCGCCCAGGAGGTTGCCCAACTGGCCTTGTGCGTTCTGCCCGCCGTTGTAGGTCCAGCGGTGCAGCGGGCAGACGATGTGGCCGCCGCTGTGTCCTTTGGCGCTGTCGCCCAGGTTGCCGCGCCCCTTGAGCATCACCGCCTGGCGGTGACGGCAGACGTTGGACACCAGCTCGACACCGTTGGCCGTTCGCACCAGTGCCCGGCCTTCACCCTCTTGCGGCAGCGCGTAGTAGTCGCCGACCTCCGGGACGGCGTTGGCGTGCCCCACATAGCGGGGACCGCGCTGAAAGATCGTTTCCAGTTCCCTGCGGAACACGGCCTCGTCGACATAGCTAGAAACCGGAAGTTGGCTTTCGGCCTGCTGCAATTGAAGACTCAAATCAGACATGGTGGTCTTGACCTAAAGACTCCCCCTATGAAGGGGCAGGGTGAAGCGCTTGAACGAGTAAACGATCGCGGCGCGGGAAGGGTGGAAGTGCTGCGTCCCTCCGGGCATGTGAGGCCCGTCAGTTGAACAAAAAAGAGGCGGGATTGTACCCCCGCTGGCAAGGGGTTTCCCTTGAATGGCCGCAGGCTGAGGCGGCGGATAAAATCCATCATTGACCCGCGACAGACGCACATCTTGCTCTTTCGTCTGCGAGTTCCGTTTCGTTTTGCCCGAATGACTCCCACTACACCTGCAAAACCGTCCCGAATCAGCCGCGCACCTGCCCACCCCGAGGCACCACCCAGCTATGAAGCAGCGCTGGAGGAGCTGGAGGCGCTGGTTACCCAGCTCGATGCCGGGCAGCTTCCGCTGGATCAGCTGTTGACCCGATACCAGCGGGGTGCCGAGTTGCTGGCGTATTGCCGTGCCCGGCTGGATGCCGTCGAGAACCAGATCAAGGTGCTCGAGAACGGAGAAACCAAACCTTGGGACGGCCCATGAGCGCCGTGTTGTCAAGCAACTCAGGGTTTGTGGGATGGCGTGCATTGCAGCAGGACCGCGTAGAGCAGGCGCTCTCGGCCTGGATCTCGCCCGAGGCGCCCGCTGGCCTGGGTGTGGCCATGCGATATGCGGTGCTGGGCGGCGGCAAACGCCTGCGGCCTTTGTTGGTGCTGGCGGCTTGCGAGGCGGTGCAAGGCGATGACATGGCGGCGTTGCGAGCTGGATGCGCGGTGGAGCTGATCCATGCCTATTCGCTGGTGCACGACGATATGCCTTGCATGGACAATGACGTTCTGCGCCGTGGCAAACCCACGGTGCATGTGCAATTCGGACAGGCGCAGGCATTGCTGGCCGGTGATGCACTGCAGGCGCTGGCTTTCGAACTGCTGGTGCCGGGCGATGGCTCGATGGCGCCTTCACTGTCTGCACAGCTGTGCCGTCAACTCGCGCTGGCCGCTGGCGCCACTGGAATGGCCGGTGGCCAGGCGGTGGATCTGGCCAGCGTCGGGCTGGCGCTGGACCGGCCAGCCCTTGAGGCCATGCACCGGCTCAAGACCGGCGCCCTGCTGCAGGCCAGCGTGATGATGGGGGTCGCCACCGCAGCGGTCCCCGAGGCTGCGAGGGTCAACCTGTCGATCTACGGTGCCTGCCTGGGCCTGGCGTTTCAGGTGGTGGACGACATCCTGGATGTCACCACCGACTCCGCGACCCTCGGAAAGACCGCTGGCAAGGATGCGGCGAGCGACAAACCCACTTTCGTGGCCCTCATGGGGTTGGCGGGTGCTCAGTCCTATGCTGATCAAGTGCTTGACCAGGCGCACCTTGCGCTGTCAGAGTGCGGGCTGAACCGCGTTGACACCTTGCATGCGCTGGCCGATTGGGTGGGCCGTCGCGTATCCTGAGCCCTCGCCCCTTTTGCGAACCACGATCCCTATGAGCAAGCTGCTGACCTCTATCGAATCCCCGGCCGACCTGCGCCAGCTGGCGCGCACCCAGCTGCCAACGCTGGCCGATGAATTGCGTGAGCACGTGCTGCACAGCGTCTCGCAAACCGGCGGCCACCTCAGCTCCAACCTGGGCACAGTCGAACTGACCATCGCGCTGCATTACGTGTTCAACACGCCCGAGGACCGACTGGTCTGGGACGTGGGTCACCAGACCTACCCGCACAAGATCCTCACCGGCCGACGGGATCGCATGCCCTCATTGCGACAGCTCGGCGGCGTCAGTGGTTTCCCGCGCCGCGCGGAAAGCCCGTACGACACCTTTGGCGTAGGGCATTCGTCGACCAGCATTTCGGCGGCTTTGGGCATGGCCCTGGCTGCCAAGATGAAGGGCGAAAGCCGCCACGCAGTGGCCATCATTGGCGACGGCGCCATGACCGCCGGCATGGCGTTCGAAGCACTGAACAACGCGGGTGTCGAGCATGGGCGCCTGCTGGTGGTGCTCAACGACAACGACATGTCGATCTCCCCGCCGGTGGGAGCGCTCAACCGCTACCTGGCCCAGCTGATGAGCGGGCAGTTCTACTCTGCAGCGAAGAACGTCGGCAAAACAGTTCTCAAGGGTGCCCCGCCGCTGTTCGAGCTGGCCAAGCGGCTGGAAGAACATGCAAAAGGCATGGTGGTGCCGGCCACGCTGTTCGAAAAATTCGGCTTCAATTACGTCGGTCCTATCGATGGTCACGACCTGGACTCGCTGGTGCCAACACTGGAAAACGTGCGGCACCTGCTGGATCAGGGCGAGGGGCCGCAGTTTCTGCACGTGGTGACGAAGAAAGGGCAGGGCTACAAACTTGCCGAGGCCGACCCGGTGGCCTACCACGGGCCAGGCAAGTTCGACCCCGCTGTGGGCTTGGTCAAGCCGGCGACACCGCCCAAGCAGACCTTCACTCAGGTGTTTGGTCAGTGGCTGTGCGACATGGCTGCCCAAGACCCCCTGTTGGTGGGCATCACGCCCGCGATGCGCGAAGGTTCGGGCATGGTGGAGTTCCACAAGCGCTTTCCCGAACGCTACTTTGATGTTGGCATTGCAGAGCAGCATGCGGTCACGTTCGCCGCTGGTCTGGCCTGCGAGGGCATGAAGCCGGTTGTCGCGATCTACTCGACCTTTTTGCAACGCGCCTACGACCAGTTGATTCACGATGTGGCCTTGCAAAAGCTGCCCATGGTGTTTGCGCTGGACCGCGCAGGGCTGGTGGGAGCCGATGGCGCGACCCACGCAGGCGCCTACGACATCGCCTATTTGCGTTGTGTGCCCAATATGTCGATCGCCTGTCCCGCCGACGAGGCGGAGACGCGCCAGTTGTTGTCGACCGCCTACGCGCAAGACCACCCGGTGGCCGTGCGCTACCCGCGCGGGTCCGGTGTCGGTGCTGCCGTGCCGACCAGCCTGGACGGATTGCCGTTCGGATTGGGCGAAGTGCGTCGCCGCGGGCGGGGCATTGCCATCCTTGCCTTCGGCACATTGCTGCATCCGGCGTTGGTGGCAGCGGAGGTGCTGGGTCTGAGTGTGGCCAACATGCGCTGGGTCAAGCCGCTGGATCTGGATCTGTTGCGCGAGATGGCCCGCAGCCACCAGGCGCTGGTGACGGTGGAAGAGGGTTGCGTGATGGGGGGCGCTGGTGGTGCGGTGCTCGAGGCCCTGCAGGCCGAAGGCCTGAACGTGCCGGTGCTCCAGCTGGGCTTGCCCGATGACTTCATCGAACACGGCGACCCCGCCAAACTGCTGTCAAACATCGGGCTGGACGCAGCGGGTATTGAGCGATCGATCCGCCAGCGGTTTGCCGATGTGCTGGGCGGCAAGGGCGATCTGAAAGTCGCCGCTTAGGCTGATTTCACGGCTTGCTTGAAGCCGTTTCAAACCAGTCCCCACAGGAGCCGCCCAAGCTTGCAGGAGCCTGAACACTCAGGGGTTCGTGCTCTCATTTCAAGGGAAAACCCCCACGATTGGGGGTGGGGCGCTTCCTACAATGGCCTCGACTGTAGAAGTCACCGACCCGCGCCTCTACGGGCGGAAGTGAAGCAACAACCACGGAGTCATTCAATATGGATCGTCGTTCCCTCATCAAGCATGCCGGCATTGCCGGCGTGCTGGCCGCAGGTGCAGCTCCCGCTGTGCACGCCCAGGCTGCCATCCGCTGGCGCCTGACCTCCAGCTTCCCCAAAGCGCTGGACACCATTCATGGCGCTGCTGACGTGTTCGCACAGAAAATCGGTGAAATGTCGAGCGGCAAGTTCCAGGTCACGGTGGCTGCCCCTGGCGAGCTGGTGCCTGCCTTCGGCGTGGTGGACGCGGTTCAGGCTGGCACGGTCGAAGCTGGTCACACCGCAGCCTATTACTACTTCGGCAAGGACGACACCTTCGCCATGGGCACGGCCATTCCGTTCGGTCTGAACAGCCGCCAGCTGACCTCCTGGTACTACGATGGCAACGGCATGAAGCTGTTCCGCGAGTTCTACGACAAGTACAACATCGTGAACTTCCCTGGTGGCAACACCGGCGCCCAGATGGGTGGCTGGTTCCGCAAGGAAATCAAGACCGTGGCCGACCTCAAGGGCCTGAAGATGCGCCTGGGCGGCTTTGCCGGCAAAGTGCTATCCCGCATGGGCGTGGTGCCACAGAACATTCCCGGTGGCGAGATCTACCAGGCGCTGGAAAAAGGCACCATCGATGCCACCGAGTGGATCGGACCGTACGACGACGAAAAGCTCGGCTTCCAGAAGGTTGCCAAGAACTACTACTACCCCGGTTTCTGGGAAGGCGGTGCACAGCTCGACTTCTACGTCAACAAGACCGCATTCAACGCGCTGTCGAAAGAGTACCAGGCGATGGTTGAAACGGCTGCGGCCTACGCGCACACCGAAATGCAGGCCCGCTACGACAACCGCAACCCGGCCGCATTGAAGCGCCTGGTGGGTGGTGGCGCAAAGGTGCTGCCGTTCCCCAAGGTGGTGATGGACGCCGCCTTCAAGGAATCGATGGCGCTGTATGAAGAGTTGAGCGCCAGCAACCCCACCTGGAAGAAGATCTATACCGACTACTCGGCCTTCCGCAAGGACCAGAACCTCTGGTTCCGTTTCACCGAAGCCTCGTTCGACCGCTACATGCAGTCGGCCAAGCTGTAATCGGACCGCGAGTCCGATCAGAAGCCCCGCTTTGGCGGGGTTTTTTGATCAGACACCCAGCCGCCTCTCAGGGGGTGACTGGGTGTCTGACCAAACTTGCGACAGGTTCCATGTGGGTGTCGGTCAAACCCGCTGTCCTGTCCGCTACCCACCCATCACCCGCTTCGTTGGGAATCCTCATGTCATTTCTGCTCAAGTTCTCCCGCCTTGTTGACGGTTTCAGCGATCTCGTCGGCAAGCTGTCCATGTGGTTGATCCTGGCCGCCACCCTGATCAGCGCAGGCAACGCCATCATCCGCAAGGCCTTTGACACCAGCTCCAACGCCTGGCTTGAAATCCAGTGGTACCTGTTCGCAGCGGTGTTTTTGCTGGGCGCTGGATATGCCTTCTTGCGCAACGCGCATGTGCGCATCGATTTCATCTCCACCAAGTTCAGTGCCCGCACCCGCAACTGGGTGGACGTGGGCGGCATCATCATTTTCTTGATGCCACTGTGCTACCTGATGATCTACGAAGGCTGGCCGATCTTCATGAACGCCTGGACCTCAGGCGAAATGTCTTCCAACGCGGGTGGTCTGATCCGCTGGCCGGTTTACCTGTTCATTCCGCTCGGTTTTGCACTGCTCGCATTGCAGGGCGTGAGTGAACTCATCAAGCGCATGGCCTTCTTGATGGGCCACGGGCCCGA
>JBIIQD010000112.1:0-7056 GCA_044342265.1 Hydrogenophaga sp.
CGGAACGCGCGGCCCGCAAGAAGCAGCTGCGTGATGACGGGCACATCAGCGCAGAGCGCAAGGTCAAAGTGGACAAGCGTGCGGCTTTGCGAAAGCCTCGTTGAACCCGCTGAACAATGGAGAGACCATTTGTCCACCATCACCCCGCCCCAGAACCCCGAGTCCGACCCGCGCGTCAAGGCCGTCTTCGACGACATCCGCGCCACGCGCCAGACCGACTTCATCAACAACATGTGGCGCTACCTGGCGTTCGACCCCGCGCTGCTGGAACAGACCTGGGCCGAAGTCAAGCGGGTGATGGCGACGCCGTCGTCGCTGGACCCGCTGACGAAAGAGCTGGTCTACATCACGGCGTCGGTGATCAACGGCTGCAGCTACTGCGTGCACTCGCACACGGCGGCGGCGACGGCCAAGGGCATGACGAGCGAGCAGCACGCCGAGCTGATGGCCATCATCGCGCTGGCGGCCAAGACGAATCAGCTGGCGACCGCGCTGCAGGTCCCGGTGGACCCGGTATTCGACCGGGGCTGAGCGTTCGGGCAGTGCGCCCGACCGGTGGGGGTAGGGCTCAGCCCTCGACCTTCACGCCTTTCCAGAACGCCACTCGCCCGCGGATATTCTCCGCCTCAGGCTTGGGGTCCGGGTAGTACCAGGCGGCGTCGGTGTTGAGTTCGCCGTTGACCAGCAACGAGAGGTATTTCGCCTCGCCTTTCCAGTGACAGGTGGTGCGGTGATTGCTGAAGGTGACGACAGCGCGATTGAGCGCGCTTTCGGGGAAATAGTGGTTGCCTTCGACCAGGACCGTGTCGTCGCTGTCGGCGATCACGGCGCCGTTCCAGATGGCTTTCATGCTGCTCGGCCTTGGGTCACTTGAACTTGTCTTTTTCTTTGCCACGCGGGATCACGGCCGTGGTCGGCGGCATGGGTCGGTCGGAGGTGACGGGACCTTTGGGGGCCGACGTGTCTTTCTTCGGCTTCTTGCTCATTTTTTCGTTGCGCTGTTCTTTGCCCATGGTGTGCTCCATTGAAGGGCCGCTGGCTGCGGCGGAAAGCCCAATGGTAATGGCGGTTTCGGTCGCCGTCAGCCCGCCGGCTGCAAGCGGCTGAGTTCTTCCGGCGGCGCCACCGTGACCGCGACGTTCAGGGCATGGCGCGATCCTCCCTGGATCACACCGCGCATGGGTGAGACGTCTGAGAAATCCCGACCCCAGGCCAGCTGCACATACTCTTCGCCAGGGCTGTTTTCCCCGGCCCGGTCGTTGGTCGGATCGAAGTGAAACCAGACGCCTTGTCCCGGAGCGCTCGGGGCTGGGATGGGCATGTAGATCGCGACCCATGCGTGCGAGGCGTCGGCGCCGATCAGGCGCGGCTTGCCGGGCGGGGGTTGGGTCAGCAGGTAGCCACTGACGTAGCGCGCTGGCAGACCCAGGCTGCGCAGGCAGCCGATCATGATGTGGGCGAAGTCCTGGCAAACGCCCTTGCCCTGTTCCAGTGCGGTGAGCGCCGGGGTGTTGACCTCAGTGCTGTCGCTGTCATAGGTCAGCTCGGTGTGGATCAGGGACATCAGTGCGCGGGTGGCCGCCAGCATGGGTCTGCCTGGCACAAACACCGGGCGGGCAAAGGCAGCGAAGGCGTCGTCTCGCGGGACATGGGGCGAGGCAAACAGGAATTCGCTTGCCGCATCGTAAGGCGCACCCACACGGTAGCGGAAGTGATTGCGCACGCGCTCCCAGCTCTGCGCCTGCCACACCGCGCTGTCCGGCAGCGGCTTGGGCGCGCGGGTCTCGACCAGGCTGTCGGCGTCGACAGTCAGCATGTCGTGAGGGGCCTGGAGCGAGAAGAAGGTGCGCTGGTTGCCGAACACGTCGGTGGTCTGGCTGCGGGCTGCAGGCTCGGGAGCGACGCGCAGGGTGTGCGATTGCACCTGCTGGCAGGGTGTGTCCACCGGCGAGAGGTGCACCATGTGCTGCGCCATGTCGACGCTGCCGCGGTAGCGGTAGGTGGTGGTGTGGACGACCCGCAGCAGCATGCTCAGGCTCCGAGCGTTTGGTTCTTGCGGTCCGCGTGGCTGAAGTGCAGGCGGGTGATTTCCTCGGACAGTTGCACTGCCGTGGCCTCGCAGTCGTCCAGCAGCGCTTCCAGGTCGGACCAACGGCGTTCTCCCTCAGGATTGCGCTGCCAGTGGCTCAGGTCGGCCAGCACCCAGGTGTCGGGATCGGGCAGGCCCTGGGCCAGCACCGCGTCCTGCACGACGGCGGTCTGCGCCAGCTTGGCCAGGCGCGAGCGCAGGGTCTGCACCACCCAGGCCAGCGAACGCGGGTTGTCGCGGTCCATCACCAGCAGGTCCACCAGCGCCACCATGTCGCGACGCTGCTGGTACATGGCGTGGAAAGTGATGGTGCTGTCGAACAGCGCCACCACGGCTTCAAATCCGACCGGGTCGTGCAGGCAGCCGGTGTCCAGACTCAGCCGAACGGCGCGCGAGAGCGTGATGATTCGCTCGATGTGGCGACCAATCGAGAGCAGGCGCCAGCCGCTGTCGCGCACCATGCGGTCGGTCTGCGCGCCGGTGATGGCCGACAGCAGTTCGCTGGCGCCCTGCAGCGCGGCCAGCGCCTCGGCTGTCCCGTACTCGGCGTCGGATGCCATGGCGGCGCAGTCGCGAGCGAACTCGGCTTCGGCGCGTTCGATCAGGTTCCAGTTTTCCGGCGAGAGCCGCTCGCGCACCTGAGAGGCGGAGGACTTGAGCGCGCGCAGGTTGAAGCCGACGCTGAAGCTCTGGGCGAACATGGGCGAGCCCGGTGCGGGTGAGAGCCCAGCCATCAGGCTGCGTGCGAACACCCGGGCTGCCTGCTCGGCCGCCGGTACGTCGGGCATCACCAGCGAGTTTTCCTGCGCGGTGACTGAAAGCCAGGCCATCAGGGGGCTGGAGTTCGGTTCTTCGCCGCCCAGGTGGTTCAGCACGATCTGCGCCAGGCGCACGGCGTTTTCCGCGCGTTCGGTGTAGCGGCCCAGCCAGAACAGGTTTTCCGCCGCCCGGCTCGTGACGGGGCGTTTCTGGTGCGCCAGCGCCAGGGTGCTGGGCGCGCCTTGCAGCAAGCTGGTGTGGTCCACCTGACCCTCGGTGATGACCCAGCAGTCGGCGCTACTGCCACCGCGCTGCATGGACGCCATGAGCTGACCGCGTGGCGCCAGCCGCACCAGTCCGCCAGGCAGCATGCGCCAGCTCTGCGGGCCGTCGGCCAGCGCGAACACACGCAGCATGGCCGAGCGCGGTGCAATGGCACCCACCCCGGCCGCTGTCTGGATCCCTGCCGGGGTGCGGTCGTTCTTGCTACTGCCCGGCGAACCCCCTGGCCGCTCCCCGGTCCAGGTGGGCGTCTGGCCCAGCGGCAACCAGGCCTGGACGGTGTAGTCGTCGGGGTGGCGCGCCATGCGGCCCGACCACTCGTCCAACTCGCGGTCGCTCAGACTCTGACCCATGGCGGTGTCCAGTCCGGAGCGCGGGTACGTGGGTTTGATCACGCTGTCCTTGAGCAGCGGCAGCACCTCACGAAGCGCCGCATCTTCACCGCACCACCAGGTGGCCAGCGAGGGCAGGGCCAGCTCTTCGCCGAGCAAGTGGCGGCTGATCGCGGGCAGGAAGCCCAGCAAAGCGCTCGATTCCAGCGGTGCCGAGCCCGGCGCGTTGGCCAGCAGCAGGTTGCCGGCGCGCAGCACCTGCAGCAGTCCGGGCACACCCAGCGTCGAGTCGGCGCGCATTTCCAGCGGGTCCAGCCATTCGTCGTCCAGCCGCTTGATGAGGGCATGCACCGGTTCCAGGCCGCTGAGCGTCTTGAGGTACAGGCGCTGGTCGCGCACGGTCAGGTCGTTGCCCTCGACCAGCGTCAGACCGAGGTAGCGCGCCAGGTAGGCATGTTCAAAATAGGTTTCGTTGTAAGGGCCGGGCGTCAGCAGCGCGATGCGGGCGCTTTCGCCTTCGGGCGCCATGCTTTTGATGCCGTCCATCAGCGCGCGGTAGCTGGCGGCCAGCCGCTGCACTTTCAGACCGGCAAAGGCTTTGGGGAACTGACGCGCAATCGCAATGCGGTTTTCGAGCAGGTAGCCCAGGCCGGAAGGCGCCTGGGTGCGCTGTCCTACCACCCACCAGCGGCCATCGGGCCCGTGGGCGAGGTCAAAGGCAACGATGTGCAGCCAGGTGTCGCCAACTGGCCGCATGCCCTGCATCGCGCGCAGATAGCCGGGGTGGCCTTGCACCAGCGCGGCGGGCAGCATGGCCTGCCGCAGCAGGGTCTGCGGACCGTACAGGTCGGCCATCATGGCATTGAGCAGGCGCGCACGTTGCAGCACGCCAGCCTCGATCTGGGCCCACTCGCTGGGCGGGATGATGGTGGGGAAGAGGTCGAGCGCCCAGGGGCGCTGCAGACCCTTGGCGGTGTCGGCGTAGACGTTGTAGGTGACGCCGTTGTCCCGGATCTGGCGCTGCAGGTTGTCTGCCCGGCGGTTCAGGTCGGCCAGGCCGTCGGTGCCGACGTGGTCGAAGAAACGCGCCCAATGGGGCGACAAGGCCTGCGGGTCATCAACGTCGCGCAACTCGTCGCGGTGGCCGGTATCGGCCGGCATCGACAGCGACAAGGCCCAGTCGCCCGGGGATTCGGGGCTGAGGGCGTCAAACAGCGAGTTTCTGGAATCTTCTGGCGTCACAGTTCGAAGTATGCACGGGCTTGGACGTGCCTCGATCGCCTCTCGCCCTGTGTCAAAAAGCGCAACTCGGTTCGTCCGTGACCATCGCCCGCTGTGCGGGTTTACAGCAGAACCGGCTTGCCGCTGGATGCGCTTTCGGCAGCAGCGTCGGCCAGCTTTTGTGCCATGACACCGTCGTGCACGGAGGTCTTGAACGGCTGGCCCGATTGCAGGCAGGCAAAGAAATGCTCAATTTCGATGCGATAGGCTGCGGCGTAGCGTTGCAGGAAAAAGGCTTCTGGCTTGTCTGCCTTGACGCCCTGCGCGTCCCACTGCAGCACCTCGCTGGGTGTGTGATTGCCACACTGCAACATGCCTTTGGAACCCAGCAACTCAAACCGCTGGTCATACCCATAGGCGGCACGACGCGTGGTGTTGATCTGACACAAGCGGCCTTTGTGGGTGCGAATCGTGACCGCGGTGCAGTCAAAGTCGCCCGCTTCACCCACCGCAGCATCGGTCAACACAGAGCCGGTGGCACTCAGCCACGCAGCTTCGTCACCGTCGGCGCAGAGGATCCAGCGGAAAACATCGAAATCGTGTATCAGCATGTCCCGGAAGATGCCGCCTGATTGTTTGATGTACTCCACCGGCGGTGCCCCAGGGTCGCGGCTCGTGATGATCAGCATCTCTGGCTCGCCGATCTCGCCGGTGTCCAGGCGACGCCGAGCTTCATTGAAGGTGGGATCAAAACGGCGTTGGAAGCCGATCATGCAGCCCACGCCAGCGTCTGCTACCGCTTGTGCGACGGCCTCGGCGCGAGTCACCGAAAGGTCCACCGGCTTCTCGCAGAAGATGTGCTTGCCTGCGGTGGCGGCCCGTGCGATCAGATCGCTGTGTGTGCTGGTGGGAGAGCAGATGGCGACGGCGTCGATGGACGGATCGGCCCAGACAGCGTCCGAGGTGGCCACGGTGGCGTTGACCACGTTGGCTAGGTCAGCGGCGGCTGCTGGCAACGCATCGCAAACATATTTGACTTGGACGCCCGGCTGTGCGGCGAGGTTGGTGGCGTGGATGCGGCCGATGCGGCCAGCTCCCAATACGGCGACGTGCTTCATCGGTGTTTCTTCAAATAAGGTGAGTGGGGAGGGGTTGTTGACTTGCGAACTGTAGAACGAAATCCGATTTTAGAATAAAACTTTCATTAGGGTAATCATGTAGAACAAAAATTCTTCTGTGCAACTACCATTCACAGGGCCATGCCGGGAGCCGTGTCTGTGGGGTTCTGTCGGGCACTTTGGCCAAGACCGTTCTACAACCATTGGAGACCCGACATGAAGACTTCTCTTGTACGACCTGTGCTCAGCAACCTGGCTCTGGCAGTCCTGTTGGTCGCGGGTGCGGCCCACGCCGAAGGCCGCTATGTGCTCATCAGCCATGCCCCTGACTCCGATTCATGGTGGAACACCATCAAGAACTCGGTCAAGCAGGCCGGTGAAGACTACGGCGTGAAAGTGGAGTACCGCAACCCTCCCAACGGAGACTTGGCCGACATGGCCCGACTGATTGAGCAGGCCGCAGCGCAAAACGTGGACGGCATCATCACCACCATCGCCGACTTCAACGTGCTTCAAGGTGCGATCAAGAAGGTCACCGACAAGAAGATTCCGCTGATCACGATCAATTCGGGCACGACCGATCAGAGCGAGAAACTCAGTGCTGTGATGCACGTGGGTCAACCGGAGTACGAAGCGGGCAAAGGCGCTGGCGAACGTGCGAAGGCCGCAGGCATCAAGAGCTTCCTGTGTGTCAACCATTTCGCCACCAACCCGGTGTCGTTTGAGCGCTGCCGTGGTTTTGCCGAGGCCATTGGTGCCGACTTCAAGAAGAGCACCATCGATTCGGGAGACGATCCCACCGGCATCGAGTCCAAGGTGAGCGCATACCTGCGTCAGAACCCGACCACGCAGGCGGTCCTTGCCCTGGGCCCAACGTCGGCGCACCCATCGATGAGGGCGCTGGAAAAAGGCGGTCACAACGGCAAGATCTGGTTCGCCACGTTTGACCTGTCCGACGAAATCAGCAAAGGCATCAAGGCCGGTACGGTGCAGTTCGGCATCGACCAGCAGCCCTACCTGCAGGGCTACATTCCTGTGGCGGTGATTGCCACCATGAAGTCGATGAAGAGCAACGACGTGAAAAAGGTGTCCGATGCCATCAAGGTCAACGCAAAGACCGTCGCTCGATTCAACGAGTATGGACTGGCACCTGCCTACGGTGCGCGCCACATTGGTTCAGGCCCTGGCTTCGTGACCAAGGACAACCTGCCCAAGGTTGAGAAGTACGCCGGTCAGTACCGCTGATCGGTTGGAG
>JBIIQD010000113.1:0-7055 GCA_044342265.1 Hydrogenophaga sp.
GCCGTGAAGACGGCAAGGTGCCAGGGCGCGCTGGCAACGCCCACATCAATATCGTGCCCTACCAGGTGTTCGAGGTCGCGCCCGACACGCAGGGACAAGCGCAGCACATCATCCTGGCCGTGGGCAATGACAGTCAGTTCGCCAAGTTCTGCGAGGTGGCTGGCCGACCAGAACTGGCAGCCGATGCGCGATTTGCACGGAATCAAGACCGGGTGCGTCACCGCGAGCTGCTGGTGCCCCTGCTTGAAGCCATCATGAAGACCCGCGACAAGGCCACCTGGCTCGGCGCTCTTGAGACGGCCAAAGTGCCTGGCGGCCCGATCAACAGCCTGGCTGAAGTGTTTGCCGACCCGCAGGTTCTCGCGCGCGGTATGGTCCATCGCTGGCAAGGCGAGCGGGGCCATCCGCTGGCTGATGCGGTCGATCTGATCGCCAGCCCGATCAAGCTCAGCGCCACCCCGGTGCGCAACGACAGGCCTCCGCCCCTCTTGGGACAGCACACGGCCCAGGTGTTGGGCGAGTGGCTGGGCGCCAGCGAAGCGCGGCTGGCTGAACTGCGCGAGCGCGGCGTCGTTTGAGCCATTGACTCCCTACCGGGTTCACATGACCTCCTTGACCACCCTGCCCAGCCCTGCCTCGCTGCGCGGCGCGGCCCTGGCCGCCGCTGCCCGTGGTGAGCCACTGGTCGTGATGACCACCCTCGCAGGGTGCCCCTATTGCGATCTGGTGCGCAACCATCACCTGTTGCCGATGCTGCGTCAGCAACTGGTTCACGCGATCCAGATCGATACGCGGGACCGCACCAGCAATTTGCAGGGTTTCGACGGCACATCCACCACCCCAGCCGATCAAGTCACGATGTGGAAGGCCCGGTTTGCGCCCACCGTGCTGTTCTTCGGTCCCAGGGGGGATGAGCTGGCTGAACGGCTGGTCGGTGTCGCCGTGGCGGACTTTTACGGCGAGTACCTCGAGCAGCGCCTGCAGCACGCCCGCGCACGATTGCGTTGACTGCAATGCAGTTTGCCAATGAACGGAACTCGCCGACAATTGCGCAATCACAATACGCTCAAACGACCAGCGCCCGCGTCCATGATCAGCTCTGTATTCACCCGCCGCCATTCGCTCGCAGCTCTTGCGTTTGCCGCGCTGCTTGGCCTGGCGGGCTGCGCAGGCGGCAACGATGCGCCAACCTCTCAGTTTGTGCTGCTGGATGGCAGCACCACGACCACCGCTGACTTGAAGGGCAAAGTGACGCTGGTCAACTTCTGGGCCACGACCTGTGTGAGCTGCGTCAAGGAGATGCCTTCCTTGGCGAGCACCCATGAAAAGTTCAAGGACAAAGGCTACGAAACCATCGCTGTGGCCATGAGCTACGACCAGCCATCTTGGGTCCTCAATTTTGCGCAGACCCGCCGTTTGCCCTTCAAGGTGGCAATGGACAACACGGGTGAGATCGCCAAGAGCTGGGGTGATGTGAAGCTAACCCCCACAACCTATCTGGTGGACAAACAAGGTCGAATCGTCAAGCGCTTTGTCGGCGAGCCGGACTTTGCTGCGTTGCATACCCTCATCGAGAAACTGCTTGCCAAAGGCTAAGGCTTTCAGACCTTAAAAGAAAGGGGCTGGCGCCCTGCAGGTGCCAGCCCTCTTTTTCGTCGACTCGTCGCTGCAAGTGCCTGGTCACTCCTTGCGGAATGCGTCGTGGCACGCTTTGCAGGTCTTGGCACTTTCTCCAAATGCTTTTTTCAGGCTGTCCAGGTTGCCCGTTTTCGCTGCGGCGTTAAGTTGCGCCATGGCGGTCATCATCTCATCGGAGCCCTTCTTGAACTTGGCCTGGTCTTCCCAGATTTCTGCTTTGGCGCGTGTGTCGCCCTTGTCGGTGCCCGGTCCAAAACCCGCCCACGGCAGCTTGCTCATCGCTTCGACCACTGCGGCATTGTCTGCGGCTACTTTGGCGTCGAAGGGCATTCTGTCGTTGGCCATCGCACCCAAGCGGCCGAAGTGCGCCGCCATCACGGTGAATGCGGCCTTGCGGTATTTGATGGCGTCTTCTGGTTTCTGGAACTGGGCCATCGCGGGCAGCGACAGCGTCGATACGACAGCGGCGAGCGTGAGAGAGGCGAGCAATTTCATAAAAAGACTCCTGCGCAGATGGATTGATATAAGGGCCAGGTAGCCGTGGGGCTACCTGAGACCGGAGTTTACGCTGTGGGAAAAAGTTCCTCAGGAACCGGTGTCGGTGTATCTTCTCTACTTGTTTTCAGCTTTCACACCTATCCACCATGCACACCATCCGCGTCTGGGACTTGCCCACCCGTCTGTTTCATTGGGCGTTGGCGGCCTGCGTCATCGGTCTGGTCATCACCGCCAATGTGGGCGGCAATTGGATGACGTGGCATGGGCGGCTGGGCTATTGCGTCCTCAGCCTGTTGTTGTTTCGCATCGTCTGGGGCTTCATCGGGGGCCACTGGTCTCGTTTTGGCAGCTTCCTGTACGGACCTGGGAGCATTCTGGCCTACCTGCGTGGCGAGGCACCGCCCGAGCACCGTGTCGGGCACAACCCCTTGGGCATGCTGTCGGTGTTCGGGCTGATCGCCGTCCTGTTGTTGCAAGTGAGTACCGGCCTGGTCAGTGACGACGAGATAGCCTTCACCGGTCCACTGGTGAGTTTGGTCTCTGGGGACACCGTCAGCCAGGCGACCAGCTATCACAAGTCAGTGGGCAAGTACTTCTTGATCGGTCTGGTGTCGCTGCATGTGCTGGCGATCCTCTTCTACAAATGGGTCAAGAAGGACAACCTGGTGCGCCCCATGGTGCTCGGCGACAAAGAGGTGTCGTCGCCAGTGCCCAGCGCCCTGGACACGGCTTCGTCGCGCGTGCTGGCCCTTGGCGTCTGGGCGGCGTGCGCCGGGTTGGTTTACTGGATCGTCGGGCTTGGCCAGAGCGGCGGCGGTTGAGTGACATCGACCCCTGATACGGCTGTCGTATAGTTCGTGGCCGAGCCGCTTGCCCCGCGCATCAATGCCTGATCCTGCCTCCGATCCCGTCCCCTCCAAAGCGTCGGCGCTGTCGCCGGCCCGCTCTGAGCTCGCGCTGGTCGCCATCCGCGAGCTGTTCCTGGAGTACCAGCAAGGGTTGGGCATTGATCTGTGCTTTCAAGGTTTCGAGCACGAAGTCAATCACTTGCCTGGTGAGTACGAGGAGCCCATGGGCGGGCTGTTTCTCGCCCAGATCGATGGTCAGGCCGCCGGTTGCTGCGCGTTCAGGCCCTTGCACAGCAGCGATCACCTCAACGCCTGCGAAATGAAGCGCCTGTTCGTGCGCCCCGGTTGTCGCGGCCGAGGGCTAGGACGGCAACTGGTTGACGCTGTCGTGTTTGGAGCCCAGCAGGCCGGCTACACGACCATGCTGCTGGACACGCTTACCGACATGGAAACCGCGCGAGCGCTCTATCAGGAGGTGGGGTTTGTCGAAACCGAGCCTTACTACCATAACCCCATCGCCGGCGCCCACTACCTCAAGCTAGACCTGCGCTCACTTCGCTCACGCAACTCATGAAAAAAGGCGGGCGTCACAGACACCCGCCTTGGCGTTGACCTCGGCGCTGACCGTCAGACCGCTGACTTGGCCTGCGCCAGCAACGTTGCGGCATCACTGACTTCGAACTTGCCAGGACTTTCGCGGTTCAGCGTTTTGATGACGCCGTCCTTGACCAGCATCGAATAGCGGTCGCTGCGCAGCCCCAAGCCTTTGCCTGTCAGGTCCAGGGTCAGGCCCGTTGCCTTGGCAAAGGCCGCGTCGCCATCAGCGAGCATGCGGACCTTGGTGCCCGTCTTCTGGTCACGCGCCCATGCGCCCATCACGAACGCATCGTTCACGCTCAGGCACCAGATCTCGTCCACACCTGCCGCTTTGATGGCGTCAAAGTGTTCAACATAGCCTGGCACATGCTTGGCTGAGCAGGTCGGGGTGAACGCGCCGGGGAGGGCGAACAGTGCAATGGTCTTGCCCGCACTGGCTTTTGCGGTGTCCACCGGATTGGGGCCGATGCTGCAACCGTTGCCTTCTACCTCGTGAAACTCCATCAGCGTGACTGCAGGAATCTTGTCGCCAACCTGAACCATGGTCTGTACTCCTCGTAGTGGGTTTAAGAAAACAAAAAAGCGACCGAATTCTCAGTCGCTTTTTGCATTTGCGCTGCTGGCAGCACAAACAGGCTTACACCAGCGCAGCCTTTTGAACCAAGCGGGTGGCGACCCAGTTCTTGGTCTTTGACAGCGGACGGCTTTCGGTGATTTCAATCACGTCGCCCATCTTGTACTCGCCCTTTTCGTCATGGGCATGGTACTTGCTCGACTTGGCGACGATCTTGTCATAGAGCTCGTGCTTGACACGGCGCTCCACCAGCACGGTCACGGTCTTGGTGCGCTTGTCGCTGACCACCTTGCCGATCAGGGTGCGCTTGAGGGATGTTTTGGCTTCCGTCATTTCGTCACTCCTTACTTGGCGGTGCCGCGTTGCTTCTCGGCCAAGATGGTCTTGGCGCGAGCGATAGAACGGCGGGTATCACCCAGCGTAGCGTTGTTGTTGAGTTGTTGCGTGGCTTTTTGCATGCGCAGACCGAAATGGGCCTTTTGCAGAGCTTTCACTTCGGCTTCGAGGCCGGCCACGTCTTTCTGGCGCAATTCAGCAGTTTTCATCTTGTGTTCTCCTGAATCACTGACCCAGCATGCGTGCCACAAACGTGGTGCGCAGAGGAAGTTTGGCGGCGGCCAGGGCGAAGGCTTCGCGAGCGAGTTGCTCGGGCACGCCGACGATTTCGTACAGCACCTTGCCGGGCTGGATCTCAGCCACGTAGTACTCCACGGAACCCTTGCCGTTGCCCATACGGACTTCGGCAGGCTTCTGGGAAATCGGCTTGTCCGGGAACACGCGGATCCAGATTCGGCCGCCACGCTTGACGTGCCGAGAAATCGCACGGCGTGCGGCTTCAATCTGGCGCGCCGTCAGACGGCCACGGTCGGTGGATTTCAGACCGAAATCGCCAAAGGCCACGGTGGCGCCGCTGGTGGCGACGCCCGTATTGCGGCCTTTTTGCTCTTTACGGTACTTGCGACGAGCAGGTTGCAGCATGTTTATTCTCCTTTGCCGTCCGCAGGTGCCCCTGCGGGTGCGTCTTTGCGAACGCGCTTAACGGCCGGTCTTTCGGCGGGTTTGTCTGTCGCATCGGCAGGCTTGTCGCTGCCATCGGCCGGGGCGGCATTGCCACCACGGCGTACTGCGGCGCGCGCAGCTGGGCCGGCGGGGCCAGCCGGGCGATCACGGCGCGGGCCACGCGGGCGGCGGTCTTCTTCTGGACGCGGGGTTTCCACGGCCGGCAGATCGTTGCGGCCCAGGGTGTCACCTTTGTAGACCCAGACCTTGACGCCAATGACGCCGTAGGTGGTCTTGGCTTCAGAGGTACCGTAGTCGATGTCAGCACGCAGGGTGTGAAGCGGCACGCGGCCTTCGCGGTACCACTCGCAGCGGGCGATTTCGATGCCGTTCAGACGACCCGACGACATGATCTTGATGCCCAGGGCACCCAGACGCATGGCGTTTTGCATCGCACGCTTCATGGCGCGGCGGAACATGATGCGCTTTTCCAGCTGCTGGGTGATCGAGTCGGCGATCAGCTTGGCATCGATCTCAGGCTTGCGCACTTCTTCGATGTTCACCGCGACCGGCACGCCCAATTTGGCAGCCAGGTCTTTCTTCAGCTTTTCAATGTCTTCGCCTTTTTTGCCGATTACCACGCCCGGACGTGCCGAGTAAATGGTGATACGGGCGTTCTTGGCGGGGCGCTCGATCACGACACGAGATACAGCGGCGTTCTTGAGCTTGCCCTTGAGGTACTCGCGCACCTTGATGTCTTCGGCGAGCATGCCAGCGAAGTCACGGTTGCTCGCGTACCAGCGGCTGGCCCAGTTGCGGGAAACTGCGAGGCGGAACCCGGTGGGGTTGATTTTCTGTCCCATATGTCCTCTTGCCTCTTCAGTTGCCAACCGTCACATAGATGTGACAGGTGGGTTTGCTGATACGGTTGCCACGGCCTTTGGCACGGGCCGAGAAGCGCTTGAGCGTGGTGCCTTGCTCGACATAGATCGTTTTCACGAACAGTTCATCGATGTCGGCGCCGTCGTTGTGCTCGGCGTTGGCGATGGCGGAGTCAAGGGCTTTCTTGACGATGCCAGCGGCCTTCTTCTGCGTGAACGCCAGGATGTTGAGGGCCTGGTCGACCTTTTTGCCGCGAATCAGGTCAGCAACCAGTCGGCCTTTGTCGACCGACAGGCGCACGCCGCGAACGACAGAGCTTGTTTCTGTAGTCATGGTGGGTCCTTACTTCTTGGCTTTCTTGTCGGCCGGGTGGCCTTTAAACGTGCGCGTCAGCGAAAACTCGCCGAGCTTGTGACCCACCATCTGGTCGGTGATGTACACAGGCACGTGCTGCTTGCCGTTGTGCACGGCGATCGTCAGCCCGATGAACTCGGGCAGGATCATGGAACGGCGCGACCAGGTTTTGACCGGCTTTTTGTCCTTTGTGGACACAGCCTTCTCGACCTTGGCCAGCAGGTGGTGGTCAATGAAGGGACCTTTTTTGAGCGAACGAGTCATTTCATCAACCCCTTACTTCTTGCGGCGCGAGACAATCATCGACTGCGTGCGGCGGTTGTTGCGGGTGCGGTAACCCTTGGTCAGGTTGCCCCACGGATCCACCGGTGCACGGCCTTCGCCGGTCTTGCCTTCACCACCACCGTGCGGGTGGTCGATCGGGTTCATGGCGGTACCACGAACGGTCGG
Source organism: Hydrogenophaga sp. (assembly GCA_044342265.1). Classification (GTDB taxonomy): domain Bacteria; phylum Pseudomonadota; class Gammaproteobacteria; order Burkholderiales; family Burkholderiaceae_C; genus Hydrogenophaga. The sequence goes on from JBIIQD010000113.1 coordinate 6,841, forward strand.
ACGGATGCCCATGTGGCGCTTCACACCGGCCTTGCCCAACTGACGCAGGCTGTGCTCGGTGTTGGAGACTTCACCAATGGTGGCGCGGCAGTCGACATGGACCTTGCGCACTTCGCCGGAACGCATGCGAACCTGGGCGTAGATGCCTTCGCGAGCCAACAGTACCGCCGAGGCGCCAGCGGAGCGGGCGATTTGCGCGCCTTTCCCGACTTGCA
>JBIIQD010000114.1:0-7034 GCA_044342265.1 Hydrogenophaga sp.
ACAATGCCGCCCCACTGGCGGTTCATGCGCACGCGCGAGAAGATCGGGAACATCTCGATGATGGCCTGCAGCGTGTGCTCGATGGTCTGGAAACTGCCGCGCTGGCCATAGCCGTTGTAGGCGTCGATGCCGGCGCCGATGACCAGGTCGCCCTTGTCGGACTGGCTGATGTAGGCGTGGATGGCGTTGCTCATGACCACGTTGGGAAAGATCGGCTTGAGCGGCTCGGACACCAGCGCCTGCAGCGGGTGGCTCTCGATCGGCAGGCGGATGTCGGCCATGCTGGCGATCACGCTGGAGTGGCCCGCCGCGACCACCGCGACCTTCTTGGTCTTGATGAAGCCGCGCGCTGTGTCGATGCCGGTGACCGCGCCGTCCTCGCGGCGGATGCCGGTGACCTCGCAGTTCTGGATGATGTCCACGCCCAGGGCGTCGGCGGCGCGGGCAAAACCCCAGGCCACCGCGTCGTGCCGGGCCACGCCCGCGCGGCGCTGCAGCGAGGCGCCCAGCACCGGATAGCGCGTGTTCAGGTTGATGAACGGAATCATCTCCTTGATCTGGGCCGGCGTCACGACCTCGGCGTCCACGCCGTTGAGGCGGTTGGCGTTGACCCGGCGCTCGATGTCGCGCATGTCCTGCAGGGTGTGGCCCAGGTTCATCACGCCGCGCTGGCTGAACATGACGTTGTAGTTCAGGTCCTGTGACAGCCCTTCCCACAGCACCATGGCCTTTTCGTACAACGCAGTCGCTTCGTCCCAGAGGTAGTTGGAGCGCACGATGGTGGTGTTGCGCGCGGTGTTGCCGCCGCCAAGCCAGCCACGTTCGACCACGGCGATGTTGCGCATGCCGTGTTCTTTGGCCATGTAGTAGGCGGTGGCCAGGCCATGCCCGCCCGCGCCGACCACCACCGCGTCGTACTCGCGCTTGGGTTCGGGCGAGCGCCACTGGCGCTCCCAGCCCTCGTGGTAGGACATGCCATTGCGCAGCAATGACCAGATGGAAAAATGTTGCATGGGCTTGAATCTCTCAACATTCGACGACGTTGACCGCGAGGCCGCCGCGCGAGGTTTCTTTGTATTTGATTTTCATGTCCGCGCCGGTTTCGCGCATGGTCTTGATCACCTTGTCCAGACTCACATGGTGTTTGCCATCCCCGCGCAAAGCCATGCGCGAGGCGTTGATGGCCTTGATCGAGCCCATCGCGTTGCGCTCGATGCAGGGAATCTGCACCAGGCCGCCGACCGGGTCACAGGTCAGCCCCAGGTTGTGTTCCATGCCGATCTCCGCCGCATTTTCCACTTGTTCCACCGTGCCGCCCATGACGGCGGCCAAAGCCCCTGCGGCCATCGAACAGGCGACGCCCACCTCGCCCTGACAGCCAACCTCGGCGCCCGAGATGCTGGCATTTTCCTTGTACAGGATGCCGATGGCTGCGGCGGTCAGCAGGAAGTCGATCACGCCTTGCTCATTCGCGCCAGGGCAGAAGCGGTTGTAGTACTGCAGCACCGCCGGGACGATGCCCGCCGCGCCGTTGGTGGGTGCGGTCACGACCTGTCCACCGGCGGCGTTTTCCTCGTTGACCGCCATCGCGTAGAGATTGACCCAGTCCATGATGGTGAGCTGGTCGCGCAGGCCGGCCTCGGGCGCCCGGGATAGGCTGCGGTACAGCTCGGGCGCACGCCGTCGGACTTTCATGCCGCCTTCGAGCACACCGTCGGTTTCGATGCCGCGCTGGATACACGCCTGCATCACCGACCAGATCCGCAGCAAACCAGCCCGAATCGCCTCGGGGCTGCGCCAGGCCTGCTCGTTGGCCCACATCAGCTGGGCCACGGACAGGCCGTGGGTCTGGCATTGCTTGAGCAGCTCGTCGCCGCTCCTGAAGGGGTATGCGACAGGTGTCGGGTCCTGTACCAGGTGGGCCTGCCCCTGCGCATCATGGTCGACCACAAAACCGCCGCCCACCGAGTAATAGGTTTTGATGAGCAGCACGTGCTCATTGGCGCCGAACGCTTGCAGCGTCATGGCGTTGGAGTGAAAGGGCAGGGTCTCGCGGCGGTGAAACACCAGGTCTTTGGCTTCGTCGAACGCCACCGGGTGTCGTCCTCCCAGCCGCAGGCTGTTCGATGCACGGATGGTGGCCAGCCGTGGGGCGATGCTGGCCACGTCCACCTGGTCAGGCAGTTCACCTTCCAGCCCCATCATCACCGCCTTGTGGCTGCCGTGGCCCTTGCCGGTGGCGCCCAGCGAGCCATACAGGTCACACCGCACGCGGTTCACCTGGTCGACCGACGGGTGCGCCAGCAAGGCGGTCGCGAACAGGGCGGCAGCCTTCATCGGGCCGACCGTGTGCGAGCTGCTCGGCCCGATGCCGATCTTGAACAGATCAAAGGTGCTGATGGTCATGGGTTGCAAGGCCAGGCTGAAATGCTGGCGCAAGCCTGCAGATGTTCGCCGCTGCACCCACCCGTCACCATGCGGATAACGTCACGCACGAACGGGATTACGACATACCGCCGCCAGCAAATGCATCTCAGGACGCGTCGTTGGTCTTGGCGGCCGGGCCGCTGCGGCGCCGGCCAGCACCGCGCTGCAGGTTGGCGCCCGGTGCGGCCCCGGCTTCGCGGCTCTGTTGTCCGGCCCACTGGGCCTTGGCGCCGGTCGATACCTCGCCGAGTTCCGCCACGATCCGTTCCAGCGTCGGCGGCGCCTGGCGCGTGTGGGTCAGCAGGGCCTGGTGCATCGCCGCCAGGTGTTTGGGCGAGGTGCCGCAGCAGCCGCCGATGATGCGGGCCCCGGCGTCGTAGGCCATGCGCGCGTACAGCGCCATCAGTTCGGGGGTGCCGTTGTAGCAAATGCTGCCACCGACGAACTGCGGGATGCCGCAGTTGCCTTTGGCCACCAGCACCACCTCGGGACCGGCGGCTGTGGCCAGGTTGTGGATGCAAGCGACTACTTCGGAGGCGCCGACGCCGCAGTTGGTGCCGCAGGCCGCCAGCTTGTGCGGCGAGGCCTTTTCGATCTCGGCCAGGTCCTGGGCCGACAGGCCCATCATGGTGCGACCGTTGGTGTCGAAGCTGACCGTGACAACGATGGGCAGCCCGACCGTGGCCGCGCCCGCCACCGCCGCTTCCACCTCTTCGCGCGAGGACATGGTCTCGATCCACAGCACGTCCACGCCACCGTCGGCCAGCGCCCGGGCCTGCTCGGCAAAGGCGGCCTGGGCATCCTCCGCGCTCAGGCTGCCCACCGGCACCATGATTTCACCTGTAGGGCCGATGCTGCCAGCCACTGCGACGGGTCGTCCTGCGGAATCGGCGACCGACCGCGCGATCCGTGCGGCCTTCACATTCAGTTCGTGCACCCTGTCCTGCGCCTGGTGCAGCTTGAGCCGGTAGCGGGTGCCACCGAAGCTGTTGGTCAGGACAATGTCGGCGCCTGCATCGACAAAGCTCTGGTGCAGGCGAGCGATGCGGTCGGGGTGCTCCTCGTTCCAGAGCTCGGGCGCGTCGCCGGACACCAGCCCCATCTCGAACAGGTTGCTACCGGTGGCGCCGTCGGCCAGCAGCCAGGGGCGGCTGGCGAGAAGGTCGGAGAAACGGTTGGGTGGCGAAGAAGGGTTCATTCGTTGCTGCAGAAATAGATGCTGATGAGATTGTTTCACGGGGCACCGCGAAGTGACGCAAGGGGGTGCTTCAACCCGCCCTCCGGCCGCGGCGGCTCTTGGTGCTGGCTTCGACAACCACCCGCTCGGGCAGGACCACTTGTTTCTGCAGTTCCGTGAACGGGTCGTTCAGGTGCGGGATTGCCATGGCCTCGACAAAAAAGGCCTGGAATTGCGGTTCGACCGCGGTCTCGATCTTTTCGACCCGGCGCACCAGGTTCTGGATGTCGGTGCGCGCCTGGGTGTCCAGCAGGGCCATGCGGGCGCCCGTGCCGGCCGCGTTGCCCGCAGAGCTGACATGGGCCAGGTCGCAGTCGGGAATCAGACCCAGCACCATCGCGTACTTCACGTCGATGTGGCTGCCAAAGGCACCCGCCAGCCGGATCGCATCCACCCTTTGCACACCCATGCGTTCCATCAGCAGGCGCACGCCGGCGTACAGCGCGGCCTTGCCCAGCTGGATCGCGCGAACGTCGTTCTGCATGATGCGCAGCGCCGGGCGGTCGTCGCTGGCGGCGAGCAGCTCGTAGCAGAAAGTGCGGCCATCGGACTGGACGCGGGGACTGACCGATGCCTTGCCGCCGTCGATGGTGCCGTCGTGGCGGATCACCCCGGCCAGGTACATCTCGGCCAGCGCTTCGATGATGCCGGAGCCGCAGACACCGGTGATGCCAGTCTGGCGCGTGGCGGCTTCAAATCCTGCCTCGTCGGACCAGAGGTCGCAGCCGATCACCTTGAAGCGCGGCTCCAAAGTCGAAGGGTCGATGCGCAGGCGCTCGATCGCCCCCGGCGCAGCGCGCTGGCCGCAGCTGATCTGGGCGCCTTCGAAGGCCGGGCCGGTGGGGCTGGAACAAGCCAGCAGGCGCTGGTTGTTGCCCAGCACGATCTCGGCGTTGGTGCCCACGTCGACCAGCAGGGTGATCTTGTCGGTCAGGTCCGGCCGCTCTGCCAGCACCATGCCAGCCGTGTCGGCGCCCACGTGGCCTGCGATGCACGGCAGCACATAGACCCGTGCACCCGGGTGCAGGTCCAGGCCAATCTCGCTGGCGCGCACATCGATGGCGCGATCGACCGCGAGCGCAAAGGGCGCGCCGCCGAGCTCGACCGGGTTGATGCCCATCAGCAGGTGGTGCATGATGGGATTGCCCACAAAGGTGGCTTCAAGGATGTCGCTGGCCTGAATGCCAGCCTGAGCCGCCACGTCGCGCGCCAGTTCGTTGAGCGCCGCGCGCACCGCGCTGGTCATGTCCACCTCGCCACCCGGGTTCATCATCACGTACGAGACCCGGCTCATCAGGTCTTCGCCAAAGCGGATCTGGGGGTTCATCACCCCGGCCGAGGCCACCACGTCACCGGTGTCGAGGTTGCACAGGTGGGCCGCAATCGTGGTCGACCCCACGTCCACCGCCATACCAAACAGGTGTTTGTGCAAACCGGGCCACAGCGCGACGATGCGCCGCCGGGCATGCACCGCCACAGTCACCTTCCATCCACCTTTGCGCAACACCGGTTGCAGCGCCTGCATGACCTTGAGGTCGCAGGCCAGGTCGTTCAGGCCCCATTCGAACTCCAGCGCGTCTTCCAGCCGGCGCAGGTCGCCGGAGGGGTCGTGCATGTCGGGCTCCTGCACCTCCACATAGTGCAGGCTCACCAGCGGGTTGAGCACCAGGTCGTGCGCTTCGGCGGCCTTGCGGACCACCTGTTTGTGGACCTGGCTGTCCGGCGGCACGTCGATGACCACATCGCCTTGCAGCTTGGCGTGACACGAGAGTCGGCGCCCTTCGACCAGGGGACGTTCGCCCTGGAAGCCGCGCTCCACTTCGGTGATCTCGCACAGGCTGGCCGCACTGGAGGTCAGGCCATGCTTGGGAAACTCGCCTTCGGATACCACCACCTGGCAGCGGCCACAGATACCACGCCCGCCGCAGACCGAGTCGATGTCCACGCCCAGCGACCGCGCGGCCTGCAGGACCGGGGTGCCGATCTTGAAGCGGCCACGCCGCCCCGACGGGGTGAAAACGATCAGCGCGTCTTTCAATTCACTCATGGGGAAAAGTGTCAGGTTGGACGACGTCTGCTGGATTCGCGTCGGCCGCGCCCGGGGGCGCCGTCGGCACCCGCCGGCGGGTCCTGGCGGAACTTGCGGATCCAGCGCGCGCAGTCGGGGTCGTGCCCCAACATCACGTCGGCGCCCAGGACAGCGCGCACCACCTCTTCGTGCATCGGGTTGGTGATGGCCGAGGTCATGCCCGAACCCATCGCCATGGTCAGGAAGGCGGCGTTGATGCCGTTGCGCTCGGGCAGGCCGAAGCTGAAGTTGGACGCGCCACAGGTGGTGTTCACCTTGAGTTCGGTGCGCAGGCGGTGCACCAGGCGCATCACCTGCACGCCTGCCGTGTTGATGGCGCCGACGGGCATCACCAGCGGGTCCACCACCACGTCGCACGCCGGGATCCCGAAATCGGCGGCACGTTCCACGATCTTCTTGGCGACCGCGAAGCGCACATCCGGGTCTTCAGAAATGCCGGTTTCGTCGTTGGAGATCGCCACCACCGCTGCGCCGTATTTTTTGACCAGGGGTAACACCGTTTCCAGGCGGTCCTCTTCGCCCGTCACCGAATTGACCAGGGCCTTGCCCTTGTAGACCTTCAGGCCCGCTTCCAGCGCCGCGACGATGGACGAGTCGATCGACAGCGGTACGTCGGTGAGCGACTGCACCAGCTGGATGCAGTGCGCGAGCAGCGCGGGTTCGTCGGCCAGCGGGATGCCGGCGTTGATGTCGAGCATATGGGCGCCGGCCGCGATCTGCGCCAGGGCATCGCTTTGCACGCGGCTGAAATCCCCCGCGATCATCTCGGCGGCCATGATCTTGCGGCCGGTCGGGTTGATGCGCTCGCCGATGATGACGAAGGGCCGGTCAAAGCCGATGACGACTTCTTTGGTGGCGGAACTGATCACGGTATCGGTCACGGGTAACTCCTGAAAAACCTGTAAAGGGATGGCGTCAAGCCGAGGTGTTGTAAGGAGTATCACGGCCGGGGTACCACGGCACACGATCGCCCAGGATGCCCGAGCGCTCGACAATCTCGGGCACAGTGTCTTCCTGACGGTAGGCCATGATGTGCACGCCGCTGACCCCCTTGATCTCGCGGACTTCCTGGATCATGTCGATGCAGATCTGCCGGCCCTCCAGCGCGGGCTTTTCTGCGCCCGCCAGCCGCTGGATCACCGCGTCCGGGATGTGCACGCCGGCAACGTTGCTGCGCATCCATTCGGCCACCTTGGCCGACCGCAACGGCCCCACGCCGACGAGGATGTAGACCTTGTCCAGCAGGCCCAGATCCTCCAGGGCTTGCATGTATTCGCGCAG
>JBIIQD010000191.1:0-5494 GCA_044342265.1 Hydrogenophaga sp.
TATTGGGGCGTGCACGCCTTCGGCTTCGTCAACGCCAGCGGTGCCAAACAGTTTGGCAAATGGATCTTTGAGCCAGTGGGCGGTGTGCAGGGCCTGAGCGACGACGAAGCCAAGGCCAAAGGCCCGAGCTTTCTGTTTGATGACCTGCGGCAACGGGTGAAAGACGGCAAGGTGGCCTTCAACTTCAACCTGGAACTGGCCCAGGCGGGCGACAAGATCGACAACGCCACCGTGCCGCTACCCGAAGGCCGCAAGAAGGTGAATCTTGGCGTGCTGAAGGTCACCTCAGTGTCTGAAGACGGTGGCGGCGCCTGCCTGACCATCACCTACAACCCTGGGGTATTGCCCAAAGGCGTGGAACCGTCTGCCGACCCGTTGATCGCCGCCCGCGCCGCACCTTATGCCATTGGACTGGGCCGCCGCCTGACAGAAGGCGCCAAGCAACAATAACAAAGACACCTGGGGTTGATGCACGCGCTCGAAGGCTGCACCCAGGCCTGACAGTGATGGCTACGTTCTGACGACCATCAGTAGGCCTGTACGTGACGCCAGTTCAGATCGCCAACGGCGGCGGGACCAGCACGAAGTTGCCCACGTGTTTCTTCTCCAGAAATTCGCGCTGGGCCTGCGCAATGTGTTCCAGCGCGAATGTCTTGGCCACCAGAGGCCGGATCGCACCGCGCTCGATCGCCTTGATCAGATTCGCAAACACCGGCTCGTCCCAGGCCGTGCAGCCGATCAGCGTCAGGTCTTTGAGGTAGAAGTGGCGCATGTCCAGTGCGACCACCGGGCCACCGATCGCGCCGGAAGACACATAGCGGCCGCCGCGCCTGAGCAGCTTGAGCATGGCGCCGAAGGCCGCTCCGGCCACGTTGTCGACGACCAGATCGACCGACGATTCACCAAGGCAGCGCACCAAATCGGCATCACGCTCGACCACGCGGTCGGCGCCTAGGGCTCGCACCGCGTCCATCTTCGCTGCACCGGCGATCGCCGTCACCGCAGCACCGCGCCACTTGGCGAGTTGCACTGCGGCTGAACCGACGCCGCCGGAGGCGCCTGCGATCAGCACGTGCTGGCCTTCCTGCAACTGCGCGCGATGCAGCATGTTCTCGGCCGTGCCATAGGCGCAGGGGATTGAGCCCAGCTCGACATCGCTCCAGTCGCATTGCACTGCAAACACCTCTGACGCCGGCACCTTGACGAACTGCGCGAACGCGCCGTCGAAGTCTGAGCCCATCCAGGTGCTTTCCGCTGAGCCGAATCCGTTGGGTCGCATGCAGGGCCGCACGAGCACCCGCTGGCCCAATATCGCCGAGTTGGCGCCTGGGCCGACCGCCATCACGCGGCCACAGCAATCCGTGCCCTGGATGAACGGAAACGGAGTTGCCGCATTCCAACCGCCGTCGGCGACATCGACAGCACCACGGTCCTGTGCCGTCGCCGCGCTGGCGGTGTCGGTGCGCACAGTGTCTGAATACCAGCCCAGCCGGGTGTTGATCTCAGTGTTGTTGACACCGGCGGCCAGCACCTGAATCAGCACCTCGCCAGCCGAAAGACGCGGTACGGGAACGTCACGGTAGACCAGCTTGTCGTAGCCGCCCTTGCCGGTGGTCACGACCGCCTTCATGGTTGCGCCGCCATTCAGCTGGAATCGATCGGGTGCATTCATGCAGGTGCAATCCTGACGCAGGACTTCAGTCGACCAGCGCATCTTTGCGCAGCCCAGCCCGCTCCAGGTGGATCGGCAGCACCCGCCCATAGAGCTGGCGCGTACGCTCCGGACTGCCGACCATGCCGGGCTCTTCGACGTAGCTGAAGATAGCCACATAGCGCGGTCGGTTGCCCGCCAGCGGGGTGACGCGGTGCAGCGAATAGCGTCCCTTGAAGATCTGCAGGTCGCCCGGCTCCAGATGCAGCGTGTGGATCAGTCGGCTGTCGCCGTCAAGCACCGCCTCAACGCCGGCGTAGTTCTCGTCGGTCGGTGTTCGCAGGTGCGGGCTGTATTCGAAGGCACCGCCCGACTCGGCGTTCTGGATCGCCAGCGTGACGGTGTAGTTGTTGGTGTCGAAATGCCACGGGAACCCGTTGCCGGCTTCGGCCAGGTTGACGATCACGTCAGCCAGCGGGTCGGCATAGGGGTAAAAGCTCTCTTCGCCGAGCGCCGCCTGTACGAAAGGCGCAAACGCCGGCCAGGCATAGATGGCGCGCAAGATGCTGTCCTCGCCGAAGTTGTCGGCTGGCACAAACGCGTTGGATCGCTCGTAAAACCGCCGCAGCGGATGCTGGGCGGGTAGGTCAGGACGGTCCTGGGTGAAATACGGGTTGGTGCGGTTGAAGTTGCGGTGTCCGTGCGGCGCAGTGCGGTCGCTTTCGGCGACCAGTTCCGGCAGCCGACTGGCGCGTACAAACCCCTTGAGCACGGCGCAGCCCTGGTTTTCGAGGTCTGCGCGCAAAGCCGCAATGAGCGCATCGCGCGCTGCGCCCGGCTGCGCAATCGGATAGCGCTGCGTGTCGATGTAGTCGGCGGCCTCGATGGTCATGGCTGCTTTCCTTTCAAGTGAGTCGTTCGCAGATCTGTGGCTTGGGGACGCTGTTGGCGAGCCGAAAGGACAGACCGGTTGCCTCCATGACTGTACCTCGCCGTGCGGGCCTCCAATCCCAGTTCGAGCCGCCACTACCCCTAAACGGACTGAGAAGGAACACGGTTGATGCGCCGTGCACGCAAGCGCTGCGCCTGCCACGCAGCCACAAAGACCACCACCTGTACAAGCGCCAGCGGCCATGGCACGACAAAAGGCTGACCGGGGTCCAGCGCCGCAACGACACTGCTGTTGATGTACGACAGCGCGCTCACCGCGCCGATGGCCAACACGCCCGCACGGCGCAAGTACACCGCCAGCGCCAGCACCCAGAGCCAGTACCACGGGTTGACCACGGGAGACAGCAACAGCAACAGCACGAGCGCAACGTCGAGCGGCGGCGGTATATTCGGCTCAAGCCGAATCTCCTGACGCCAACGCCAAGCGATGACGACGAGGCCAGCGATGATCATCAACGCCGCGACAGGGCGAGCGAACGAAGCCGGCCACATCACATCCACCACGCGGTAAAGCAGCGGGTTGAAGAGCCAGGTTGTGCCGAACACTGACAAAGCGGTGGCATCGCTGCCACCTGCCAGTAGAAAAGGAAGGTAGAGCAGTGCCAGGGTGACAACAGCCGCGACACCCGCACTGAGCGCCCAGCGCAACGCGTTGCGCAGCTGACCTGGGTACGCAATTACTGGCGCCCACATCAGCAGCGGTGCCACCACCAGCGCCGCCACCTTGGTGCCCACCGCAAGGCCCAGCAACACGCCGACCAGGACTGGGCGACCACGCTGCCAGGCGACCAGCGTCAGCAAAAGGAACAGTGCGAGCAGCATGTCGGGATGCGCGCTGGCGAAGGCTTCTTTCAGCAACAGCGGGTGCATCGCGTAGGCCAGCAGCCAGCGCGAGTCAACACCCTGGCGCGCCAGCAGCCACAACACGGCCATGTCGGCAACCACGAGCAGGCCTTGCAGCGGCCACAGTTGCGCCGGCGCGATGGTGTGGCCCACCGCAAACAGCACCTGCAGCACCGGGCCGTAGATGGTGGGGATGTCTGGGTAGTTGATCCCGCTGAGCACGTCTTGCCAGCGTTGCGGCAGGTCTGTGTCGCCGAACCAGGCAGATGGCGCCAGACGGTAGGGATCCAGCGCAGTGGCGCTGCGCCAGCCGTCCCACAGGTAGCGGTAGTGATCGTCCTCGAGCAGCGGCGAGGCGCAAGCGGCGATTACGCGCAGCAATAGCGCCAAGACAAACACCCAGCGCAGCGGCGCACGTTCGAATCGGCCGTCCAGGGCAAGCCACAACAGCGCCGTGCTGCCCAGCGCAGCGCCGCCAAGCGTGGCGACCAACTGCAGGGTGGCGCTGTCATCTTGCGCACCACCCCACAACAGCAACAAAGCGTTGGCCACGCCGAGCGCGGCCAACGCCAACAATACTCGTGGCAGTTCAGAAGACAAACGTGTCAGTCAGGCCAACGATGTCATCGTCCCCGACGATGTTGTAGGCTCAAAGCTTGAAACGGTACTTCAAGTACACATCGATCGCTGTGGACTCTTCTGCTGTCAAAGTGACGCCGCGCTTGTCGGCCAGCAGTTCGCTCGCCATGGCCGCATCCAGCGGCTTGTCCGCCAACGGGCACGCACTGCAGACCAACTTCGAGGCAACCAGGCCCTTGCCAGCGTTGTATGCAGCGGTGTCGTGAGCTTCGATACGACCGCCGCGATCTCCACGTTCACCACCGCTGCTTTTTCCGCCTCCGCCTCCGCCGCTACTTCCTCCTCCACCGCCACCGCCACCACCGCCTCCGCCACCGCCGCTACTTCCTCCTCCGCCACCACCGCTGCTGCCACCACCTCGGCCGCCACTAGAACCCGACGCCATCGCTAGGCCTACAGTCAGTGCCAAACCAGCCAGGGTGACAGCGCGCAAAGCACGCATTGAGGATTTCGGCGTCATGAACATCTCCTTCATCGGTTGCAAAAAAAATCAAATATGTTGGGGGGGCAGTTGATGCAAGGCCCCCCGTGGTCGACGGCGCTCACGCCACCACAGGCGGGCGATCATTCCGAGAATGCCGACACCAGCGCCGATCACGCCGCGCAGGGTGCCGCTGATCTTGGACACGCCGCCAGTGCGCGCGTGCCATTGCACAGGTCGTTGCGCGACGTTCATGCCGAGCACATGGGCGCGGACCTGCATCTCCACCGTCCAGCCAAAGCTGCGGTCGCGCATGTCAAGCGCATCGAACGCGTCACGGCGGATCGCGCGGTGCGGGCCAAGGTCGGCCACCGGCATGCGCCACACCGCACGCATCAACCAGCAGGCCAGTGCATTGCCAAAGCGCTGCGGGAAGCTCATGGCGCCGGCGTCGGGCGCGTGGCGCACACCGATGGCGAGACTGGCACCAGCGACCAGCGCATCCAGCAAGACTGGTACATCGCTCGGATCGGCCGCGCCGTCACCGTCGACAAACAGCAGCACTGTGCCGCGACTCGCGTGCACCGCCTCCCAACAGGCACGGCCATAGCCGGCCTCGGGTACCGCCACCACGCGGGCGCCGGCGTCTTGTGCGATACGGGCGGTGTCATCGGTCGACCCGTTGTCGACAACGATCACTTCCATCAACAGCGGCGCGCCTTCGGGATTGCGCAGCGCCAACAAACCATGCACCACCGCGGCAATGCACGGCGCCTCATTGCGCGCCGGCACGATGGCGCTGACGGTCGAATACAACTCAGAAGGTGCAAAAGCGTGTGACGGCATGCGCCCATTACATCAACATGAGCGGTGCCATTCATCACGAATTTCTAACATTTTCCTCACAGCTCGCTCCGGTGTGTAACCGTCGGCCATTCCCTGTGCACAGTCGATCAGCTCTTCGCTGAATCGGGACTTTTTCATCGCTT
>JBIIQD010000115.1:0-6961 GCA_044342265.1 Hydrogenophaga sp.
TCACGCCCACATGGGCAAAGCCGCGCGCAGCGCCTCCGCCCAGCACCAGTCCAAGGCGAGGCGGGCGCTGCGGGACTTCGACATCGGGCTGCACCGCTGGGGAAACCGGCGCAGGTGGCTCCAGCGTGGTGCATCCAGCCAGCACCGCCAAAAGCAAGAGTTTGATCGAGATCAAGCAGAACTTATCAAGAACTATTCGCATTTCTGTTAAGATCTTCCTCAGTTTTCATCTCTATTCAGAAAGAGCCCTTTCATGCGCCACTTCACCATGCTTCCGATTGTCCTGGCTGCCGTGACCCTGAGTGCCCAGGCCCAGGACAAGGTCCTGAACCTCTATTCAGCCCGTCACTATCAGACCGACGAGGTCATCTACGAGACCTTCACCAAAACCACCGGCATCAAGATCAACCGTGTCGATGCCGACGACGCTGGCATCTTGGCACGCCTCAAAGCCGAGGGTGTCGCCTCCCCCGCAGATGTCATTTTGCTGGTCGATGCCGCTCGGCTGGCCTCTGCCGATGCCCAGGGCCTGTTCCAGCCCATCAAGTCATCCAAGCTGGACGAGGCCATCCCCGCGCACCTGCGGGCCGCGGCGTCGAAAGACGGCGTCACCTGGACAGGCTTTTCAACCCGAGCCCGCGTGATCGTGTTCGACCCCTTGCGCGTCAAGGCCGCCGATGTCGCCACCTACGAGCAGTTGGCTGATCCCAAGCTCAAGGGCCTGGTCTGCACGCGGTCGGGCTCGCATCCTTACAACCTGTCGCTGTTCTCGACCGTGGTCGAGCGCCTGGGCGACGCCAAGGGCGAGGCCTGGCTCAAGGGCCTAGTGGACAACATGGCCCGCTCGCCCAAAGGTGGCGACACCGATCAGATCAAGGCCGTGGCCTCGGGCGAATGTGCCGTCGCGCTGACGAACACGTACTACGCTGCGCGTCTGGTGAAGTCGGCCAAGCCGGAGGAAAGAGCGTTGATGGAGAAGGTCAAGGTGGTGTTCCCCAATCAGGGCACCTATGGCACCCATGTGAACATCGCCGGTGCTGCAGTGGCCAAACACGCCAAGAACAAGGACAACGCGGTCACGTTCATGGAGTTCCTCGCCAGCCCGTTTGCGCAGGACTATTTTGCCAATGGCAACAATGAGTTCGCGGCGACCAAGGGCGTGAAGATCGAGAACGCTGCTCTCAAGGCGATTGGCGGAGACAGCTTCAAGGCCGAACAGATTCCACTGACCGTGGTGGCCAAGAATCTGACCAAAGTCCAGCAGATGCTTGATCGCGTCGGCTTCAAGTAACTTTACTGTCTGCTGGGCAGACACAGGGTTATCACATCAACTGTTTGCGCGCTCGATGCAGGCGCACAAACAGGCTGTCCTGGCTGATGGAAAGGCGCTCACACACCACCTCGGTGGCTTCGTCTTGCAGCACGCGCCACTGCATCACATCGCGCAGCCCTTCGGGCAGCCTGTCGATGCGCGCTAGGGTCAGCGCCAGGCGTTCGCGCTGCTCGGCCAGTTCGTCGGGTCGGGCAGCGTTGCATTCGTACTCCAGGGCGGATTCATCGTCGGTATGGGCGTCCATCTCGTGGTATCGGGCACGGTCCCTGATCAGATCGACCAGCTTGTTCTTCAAGATGCCGGTGAGCCAGCTGCGAAGCGCGCTGCGCCCCGAAAACGCTGCACAGCCCGACATGACCGCCTCAAACACGTCATGCACCAGGTCCTCAGCCAGCATCGGGTCGTGCAGCTTGCGCTGTGCAAACCGGATCAGGTAGTTCCGGTGACTCACCATCTCGGTCCAGCACACCGGACCGGCGGTGGGTGATGTATGGGCAGATAAGGTGGCGGCGCTCATGGGGGTCTCCGTTTCAGGTGATGTGCCTCCACTGTGGCCGGCCCAGATCACAGCCTGCTATCGAAAGATCACATTTCGATAACAATCGGGTAAGAATCTGCTCACGCAGCGGACCCACCTCCATGAACGCCATGAAGCAGATCCTGATCGCCGAGGACCAGACCGACATCCGGGACCTGCTGGCCCTGAACTTGCGCAACGCGGGCTACGGCGTGAGTGAGATGCGAGACGGAAGCTCGGCGCTGGCGCTGCAGACCGAGGTCGTGCACGACTTGCTGGTGCTGGACTTGATGATGCCGGGCCTGGACGGGCTGGAGGTGTGCAAGACGTTGCGCTCGCGCGGTGACCACACGCCAATCCTGATGCTGACGGCCAAGTCCACTGAACTGGACCGGGTGCTGGGGCTGGAACTCGGGGCCGACGACTACCTGACCAAACCCTTTTCGATCGCCGAGCTGCTGGCCCGCGTCAAGGCATTGCTTCGGCGCTCGGAACTGTTGCGGGCGGCGCAGGCGGCCCAGGAGCAGTCGCCGGACGGCAACGCCACGCTGGTCAACGGGGAACTGGAGATCCAGCCGATCAAACGCATCGTCCGGGTGCGTGGGAAAACGCTCGACTTCACGGCGCTCGAGTTCGACCTCTTGTTGCACTTTGCCCAGCACCCCGGCCACGTGTTTTCACGCGAGCAGCTGCTCAACGCCGTCTGGGGCTACACCCACGACGGATATGAGCACACGGTGACCACCCACATCAATCGCTTGCGCGCGAAGCTGGAGTCGGACCCGCTACGCCCCGACTTCATTCTGACTGTGCGCGGGGCGGGCTACAAGATGCGCGAGCGCCCGGGGCACTGAGCGATGAAGGTCCGCGCCAAGATCGCGCTCACGATTTTCCTCACCGGCCTGCTCACTGCACTGGGCGTGGTGGTCGCCATCGTGCTGGCTTACGAGCGCTTCGAACAGGAGTCGGCGTATTACCGGGCCGATGCCTTTCTCAAGCGCGTGGTCGCCCAGCACAATGACCTGTTGGGCATGCGAGATCGCTTCGGTGAGGATTTCAACGGCTTCCTGTCTAACCTGGTGCTCTACGAGCCCGACATCCAGCTTTACTTGCTGGACAATCAAGGCACCGTGCTGAGTTCCACCGGCAAGATGCAGCTCCCGCCGGGTTTCAAGGTTCGCATCGAGCCCGTTCTGGAGGCGGCCGGCGACACGCCCATGCCGTATGTGCTGGGGGACGATCCGGAGTACATGGACAAGCGCGTGATCATTGCGGCGCGCCCTTTGCGGCAGACTTCGATTCAACCCAATCGACCTGTGGATGGCTATCTGTATCTGGTGTGCCGCCCACGCACATTTGGGGAGGGACGCATGGCGGCACTGCGCAGCACGCTGTCGCAGCCCGCCTTGCTGATGGTGCTGTCCGTGGTGGCGCTCGCCACCTTGCTCGCCACCTGGGTGACAGCGACCATCACGCGCCCGCTTTCGCGACTGACCCGCTCGGTGGGTCGAGTCACTCAGGAGGGCCTCGAAGGCATGGCGTCCGCCGATCCGGATGGGCTCGGTCCTTCGCTGGACCTGCCCGACGCCAAAGGCAACGACGAGTTTGGCCGGCTGGCGCGCGGCATTGACCTGATGCTTCAGACTCTACAGAAGCAATGGAGCACGCTTCGGCGCCTGGATCACTTCCGCCGCGAAGGCGTGAGCAATCTTTCGCATGATCTGCGTTCGCCTCTGACGGCCACCACTGCCTGCCTCGAAACCCTGGACACCCGCTGGGCCGGTGACGCCGCGCGCGACCAAGACAGGCTGTTGGTGGCCGTGGCCTTGCGCAACACACACAACGCCGCGCGACTGGTGCAGAGCCTGGGCGACCTCGCCCGGCTGGACGAACCTGCGTTCAAAATCAACGCCGAGGTGCTGGACCTGAGTGAACTGCTGGACGACGTGGCGATGCGCTTCGCCGAACGGGCACGCCTACAGGGAATTCGCCTGGAGACGGAGGAGCCCATGGGCGCAGCCCAGCGCCCTGCGCTCGCCGCAGTGGATATTGAGTTGTTCGAACGCGCGCTCGCCAATCTGGTGGACAACGCGCTCAAATTCTCCGGCGTTGGAAGTGTGATCCAGCTGAGCGCTGGCCACCTCGTCGGCGAACACGGTGAAGTGGTCACGGTGCGGGTCAGCGACAACGGCTCGGGCATCGCGGCCCAGGACATTCCCCGGCTGTTTGACCGCTTCTACCAAAGCCGCTCCAGTGTGGCGCCCGCCACTGGCGAAGGGGGCAAGGGTCTGGGCCTGGCTATCGTGAAGCGCATCGTCGATCTGCACGGCGGCCAGCTCTTGGTCACCAGCGAGCTGGGCCGGGGCACGGTGGTCACCGTCGAGCTGCCGTCCGCCTGAAGGCATCAGCCGGTCAAGCGGTCGTGGGTGATAATTGACGTTTACGTCAACGTCAACTCACCCTCGAGGAGTACCCCATGGAGATTCAAGGCAAGGTTTTCATCGTCACCGGCGGCGCATCGGGCCTGGGCGAAGGCACGGCGCGCATGCTGGCGGCCAGCGGCGGCACGGTGGTGATTGCCGACATGCAGGCGGAAAAAGGCGAAGCGGTCGCCAAGGAGATCGGTGGCGCTTTTGTGAAATGCGACGTCAGCAGCGAGGCCGACGGTCAGGCCGTGGTCGCCAGGGCCGTGTCCTTGGGCAAGCTCGTGGGCCTGGTCAACTGCGCCGGCATCGCTCCGGCCGAAAAGACCGTGGGTAAAAACGGCGCGCACTCGCTGGCGGTTTATACCAAGACCATCATGGTCAACCTGGTCGGCAGCTTCAACATGATCCGTCTGGCCTCGGAAGCCATGAGCAAGAACGAACCCGAGGCGACGGGCGAGCGCGGCGTGATGATCAGCACCGCCAGCGTCGCCGCCTACGACGGGCAGATCGGTCAAGCGGCGTATGCCGCCAGCAAGGGCGGCATCGTCGGCATGACCTTGCCCATCGCGCGTGACCTTTCGCGCAACGGCATTCGCAACATGACCATTGCCCCCGGCATCTTTGGCACGCCCATGCTGTTCGGTATGCCACAAGAAGTGCAGGACGCGCTGGCCGCCAGCGTGCCCTTCCCCAGCCGCCTGGGCACACCGACCGACTACGCCAAGCTGGCCAAACACATCTTCGAGAACGACATGCTCAACGGCGAAGTGATTCGCCTGGACGGCGCAATCCGGCTGGCGCCGCGCTGAACGCGTCCGCCCATCAGCTGCTGCGACCTTCAGAACTTCTCAGGCCGGAGCACCTCGACTTCCGACAGGTAAGCCACCATGGCGTAGTTGGCATAGAAGCGTTCCTGCAGATGTGCCAGCAGCGCTTCGGCCTGAGCGCGGGCGCAAATCACCTCGAGCCGGATATTGCGCGATTCGTCCCAGCTCGCATCGCGCACCCCCCGACTGCCCTTGCCGCGGGCATCCGAGAACGTGTAGCCACGAATGGCCATGCGATCCATGTCGCGGATCAGCAGGGGCTCCAGCGAAGCCTCGGAGAACACCGTCAGCAATGTTCTCTTTTCCGTATGAAGAGCGGTCATGATGTCCCTGCGAGCAGTCGAGTGGCCATCCAGTGGTACAGCGGGATGCCCACGATGATGTTGAAAGGAAACGTGATTCCCAATGATCCTGCCAGCGACACAGCGGGATTGGCCTGGGGGACCGCGATGCGCATCGCTGCAGGCACCGCGATGTAGGACGCCGACGCAGCCAGCGTCGCCAGCATGGCGGTTCCTCCGACCGACAAGTCCAACAGCCAGCCAGTGCCCAGGCCCAGCAGCGCCGACACCATGGGCATCACGACACCAAAAATGACCAGAGACCATCCGCGGCGGCGGATTTCGCCCACCTGGCGGCTGACGATCAAGCCCATCTCAAGAAGGAACAGCGCCAGGATGCCCTTAAACAAGTCAAAGTACAAGCCAGAGATGGACGTCAATCCTTCGGGACCGGCGGCCCAGCCAATCAGCATCCCGCCCAGCAGCAGCGTCACGCCTTTGCCCAGAAACGCCTCATGCGACAAGGCTTTCCAGTCAGTGTGCTTGTCGACGCCACGGGCGAGCACGATGCCCACCAGAATGGCCGGGATTTCCATCACCGCCAGCAACGCCGCCATGTGGGGCTCTGTCTCGATGTTGTGTGACGCAAACCAGGCGACAGCCACCGCAAAGGTCGCCACACTGACCGAGCCGTAATGTGCCGCCGTGGCGGCCGCATTCGGGCGATCAAAACCAAAGATCCAGCGCAGGCCCGCAAACGCTATCAGCGTCTGCACACTGCCCAGCACAATGACAGCCACCAATTGAGGCAACAAAGGCCCCAGCGGCTGGGTCGTCAGCCCTTGCCCCCCTTTGAGTCCAATGGCCAGCAGCAGAAAAATGGTCAATGACTCGTAGAGTGCACTGGGCAGTTTCAACTCCGAGCGCAGCAGACCGGCGACGAGTCCAAAAAGGAAAAAGAGAATGACAGGATCCATACTTTCCACGACGATTCCAAGGAATTCTGGCACAGGTGAGCAGCTCTGATCGACAGATCGATGCGCCAACGACTGGGCATCTTGTTCCATGCGGATCGGGTATTCCGCAAAAGATCACGGCCCCGGTGCAGTTCGATGTCATAGTTTCGAAGGCACCGAAGCCGGGATGCACCGTTTTCATTCTGGGCGGGCCCTGACCTGAGACAAGGAGCGATTGATGTTGTCCCATTGCTTTCGTGGCGCGCTGCCCATGGTGGCCGCCGCGCTCCTGATCGGCTGCGCTGCGCCGGTGTCCGACAAAGGCTTTTATCGCGCGCCGAGCCCGCTGACCGCACAGCCCGAGGCGGCCTCCGGCTGGACACCCAAACCCGGCTGGACCTTCCCGCGCATGGCGGTGGCGGCGGCCAATCCGCTGGCCGCCGATGCGGGATTGCAAGTGCTCAAAGCTGGTGGCAGCGCCGTCGATGCCGCGGTGGCGGTCCAGATGGTGCTGACCCTGGTCGAACCGCAGTCCAGCGGCATCGGCGGCGGCGCATTTCTGCTGCACCACGATGGACGCCAGGTGCAGGCTTTCGATGGCCGTGAGACAGCGCCCAGCGC
>JBIIQD010000116.1:0-6949 GCA_044342265.1 Hydrogenophaga sp.
CAGGTACTTGATGTGCGTGTAATCGTCCAGTCCATGCGTGGAGCCCTCGCGGCCGTAGCCCGATTCCTTCACGCCCCCGAAGGGTGCGGCCTCCGAGGCGAGCGCGCCTTCGTTGATGCCAACGATGCCGGTTTCCAGCGCCTCGGCCACGCGCCAGATGCGCCGCACGTCCTGGCTGTAGAAGTACGCGGCCAGGCCAAAAGGCGTGTCGTTGGCCTGGGCCACCACTGCCGCCTCGTCGTCGAACAACGCCATGGCCGCGACCGGGCCGAACGTCTCTTCGCACGAGCAGGCCATGAGTGGATCGACCCCCATGAGCACCGTGGGTGCGAAGTAGTTGGGGCCGAGCACCGTCAGGCGCACGCCGCCGGTGAGCAGCGTCGCCCCGCGTGCCACGGCGTCCTGCACATGGCGCTCGATCTTTTCGACCGCGCGGGCGTTGATCATGGGACCGATCTGCGACGCAGGGTCGCTGGCCGGCCCGACCTTGAGGGCCTGCACCCGTGCGCAGAGCTTCTGCGCAAATTCCTCTTGCACCTTGCGGTGCACGAAGAGCCGGTTGGGGCTGACGCAGGTCTGCCCGCCGTTGCGGAACTTGGCCGCCATCACGCCATCGACCGCCGCATCCAGGTCGGCGTCGTCGAAGACGATGAACGGCGCGTTGCCGCCGAGCTCCAGCGACAGCTTCTTGAGCGTGTCGGCGCTGCGGCGGGCCAGGTGCTTGCCCACGGCGGTGGAACCGGTGAAGGTGATCTTGCGCACGCGACTGTCGTCCAGCCACACGTCCACCACCTCCGGCGTTCTCTCGCGCGAGGCGGTGACGATGTTCAGCACGCCGGGGGGAACCCCGGCCTCGTGGGCCAGGTGCACCAGGGCCAGCGAGGTCAGTGGCGTGTCTTCGGCCGGCTTGCACACCACGGTGCAACCGGCGGCAAGCGCGGGGGCGATCTTGCGGGCGATCATCGCGGCCGGGAAGTTCCACGGCGTGATGGCAGCCACCACCCCGATGGGCTCCTTAAGCGCGAACACCTTGCGGCCGGCCACGTGTGCGGGAATGACCTCGCCATTCATGCGCGTGGCCTCTTCGCCGAACCACTCGATGTAGCTGGCGGCATAGGCGACCTCGCCCATGCCCTCGGCCAGGGGCTTGCCCTGCTCGCGCGAGATGAGCTTGCCCAGGTCGTCCTGGTGCGCCATGACCAGGTCGTTCCAGCGCTTGATGATCGCGGCTCGCTGTTTGGCCGGCAGCTTTTTCCAGCCGCTGAAAGCCTGGTGAGCAGCGTCCAACGCAGCAGAAGCCTCGGCCGCGCCCGAGTCGGGCACGCGGGTGATCAACTCGCCGGTGGCGGGATCGGTGACGTCCAGCAAGCGCTGTGTGGAAGACCACTGGCCGGCGATGAAGTTGGCGCTGCGAACCAGGTCCGCGCGTTGCAGGGTCAGAGACATGGCAGTGAAGAGAAGGAGAGAAGGGAACGAAGACGCTGCCTCAGGCCACCACGGTTGCAGCGGACATGGATGCGTCGCGTTCATCCAGCCAGCCCTGGCGCATCTCGGGTACCGAAGCCTCCAGCAGCTCGTAGTACGGGTGGTGAGGCCCGCGTTCAAAGTCGGCACGCGCGACCTGGTCGAGCTTGCGACCGTGCTGCATGACGATGATCTCGTCACACACCGACTTCACCGTGTGCAGGTCGTGGCTGATGAAGAGATAGGACACGCCCAGCTCGCGCCGCAGGTTGGCCATCAGCTCCAGCACCGCCGCTCCAACCACCGTGTCAAGGGCCGAAGTCACCTCGTCGCAGAGGATCAGCTCGGGCTCGGCGGCCAGTGCGCGGGCCAGGTTCACCCGCTGCTTCTGTCCGCCCGAGAGCCCGCCCGGCAGACGCTGCGCCACGCTGCGCGGCAGCTGCACCAAGTCCAGCAGTTCGTGGATGCGCTTGTCCATCGAAGGGCCCTTGAGCCCTTTGTAGAACTGCAGGGGCCGCGCCAGGATGCGCTCGATGGTCTGGGACGGGTTCAGCGCCGTGTCGGCCATCTGGAACACGATCTGGATCTGCCGAAGTTCTTCTTTGCTGCGCAGGCGCACCTCGGGCATGAGTATGTGGCCCTTGAACAGGATGTTGCCCTTGCAGGGTGTGATCAGGCCGGCCACGGCACGGGCCAGAGTGGTCTTGCCCGAGCCCGACTCGCCGATCACACCGATGGCCTGCCCCTTGTAGAGCTTGAAGTTGATGTCTTCGAGAATCAGCGACGACGGCTGGCCCTGTGCATTCAGCGCGCCATAGCCCGCCGAGAGGGCATTGACTTCCAGCAGCAGGCCGCCCTTGTTCAGGTCGGCGGCCAGAGGCGCAGGACGCGCGGCCGCCAGCAGGCTGCGGGTGTACTCGTGTGCGGGTTCGGACAGGATGCGCCCGGTGCTGTTGATCTCTTGCGCCCGACCGTTGCGCAGCACCAGGATGTGGTCCGCCATCTGGGCCACGACCGCCAGGTCGTGGCTCACGTACACCGCGGTGGCACGGCGCTCGCGGACCACGCGGCGAAAGGCGCGCAACACTTCGATCTGCGTGGTGACGTCCAGCGCCGTGGTGGGCTCGTCCAGGATCACCAGGTCCGGGTCGGTGATGAGCGCCATGGCGGCCATCAGACGCTGCAGCTGACCGCCCGAAACCTGATGCGGGTAGCGCTGACCAATGGTCTCGGGGTTCGGCAGGGCCAGCTCGCGAAACAGCTGCACGGCCTTGGCTTCTGCATCATGGCGCGAGAGCGTGCCGTGGATGCGCGCGGGCTCGACCACCTGGTCCAGGATGCTGCGCGATGGGTCGAACGACGCGGCCGCGCTCTGCGCGATGTACGAGACCGTGCGGCCGCGCAGCGACCGCAGCGCGCCCGCCCCGAGCGAGAGCACATCCGTCTCGCCGATGCGCACACTGCCACCGCTGATCTGGCAGCCGCGGCGCGCATGGCCCATCAGTGCCAGCGCGGTGGTGGTCTTGCCGGAACCCGACTCGCCGATCAGCGCCAGCACCTCGCCCGGGCGGATGGTGAAGCTCAGCGCATCGACCAGCGTGGCCTCGCCGGCCCGTATGGTGAGGTTGTCTACGACGACCAGTGAGCCCATCTCAGCGCCCTCCCCGTTCGCGGGCCGCGCGGCCCGGCAGATTGTCGATGACCAGATTGACGGCAATCGTCAGACTGGCGATGGCGATGGACGGTGCGATCACCGCAGCCCCGGAGTCAGCCAGCGCCTCAATGTTCTCGCGCACCAGTGAGCCCCAGTCGGCCTCGGGCGGCTGGATGCCCAGGCCCAGGAAGCTCATGCTGGCCAACAGCAGCACCACGTAGACAAAGCGCAGGCCGAAATCTGCCAGCATGGGGCCGGTGATGTTGGGCAGGATCTCGTGCAGCATCACATAGGCGGTGCCTTCGCCACGCGCGCGCGCCACCGTCACGTAGTCCAGCGCATTGATGTTGACGGCCAGCGACCGCGCGATCCGGAACGCACCGGGCACATAGATGATGGCCGCGGTGACGATGAGCATGGTCACCGATGAACCGAAGCTGGCCACCATCAGAAGCGCGAACATCTTGCTGGGGATCGCGGTCAGCGTGTCCAGCACGCGGCTCAGCACGCTGTCGGTCCAGCGGCCGGTGGCAGCCGCCAGCAGGGCCAACAAGGTGCCTGTACCGCTGGCCAGGACCGTGGCCACAAAGGCCACGCCCACGGTGTAGCGAGCACCTTCGATCACCCGCGCCAGCATGTCGCGCCCGAGGTAGTCGGTACCGAGCCAGTGCGTGGCGCTGATCGGTGCGAACACCTCGCCGCCGTCTGCGGCACCGGTCTGCGACAGCAGCGAAGGGCCGAAAAACGCGGCGGCGGCCCAGAAGAGCACGATGACCAGCCCTATCCAGCCAGTGAGTCCGAAATGGGCCAACTGCGTGAACCGACTCCGTCTGCCCGAGCGTTCCGGGTCAGCGCCCTGCATGGCGTTGCTCATGGCTTGGTCCTTCATGCGTGCCTCAAACGGGGGTTGGCCACGATGCCGCATACATCGGCCAGTGTGACCAGAAACAGATAGCCGGCGCAGAACAGCATGGTGCAAGCCTGAACCAGCGGGATGTCGCGCTGGGCAACACCCTCCACCATCAACTTGGCGATACCGGGATAGTTGAAGATGGTCTCGACGATGATCACGCCGCCCAGCAGATACGACAGGCTCAGCGCCACGGCGTTCGCAATCGGACCCACAGCGTTGGGCAGCGCATGCGCGAGCACGGTGCGCATCGGCGTGGCGCCTTTGAGGCGCACCATCTCGATGTAGGGCGCTTCCAGCTGGTCGATCACCGCAGCGCGTGTCATTCGCATCATTTGTGCCACGATCACGCAGGTCAGCGTCATCACTGGCATGGCGAAGGCTTGCAGCATCTGGCCCACTGATTCGATGTCGCTCACATAGGACAGCGCGGGTAGCCAGCGCAGCTGCACTGCGAACACCAGCACAGCCAGGGTGGCCACCAGGAACTCGGGCACCGAGACCACGGTCACGGCGGCGGTGGACATGCTCCGGTCGAACCAGGAACCACGCCAGACGGCTGCCGAAATGCCCAGTGTCAGCGCGATGGGCACGGAGAACAACGCGGTCACGGCCGCCAGCAAGAGCGAGTTGGGCAGTCGGCTGGCGATGAGGTCCACCACGGGCACGCGTGCCGTCGACGAAACCCCCAAATCGCCCCGTGCGAGACCACTGATCCAGTGCAGGTAGCGCTCGTGCGCCGGCCGGTCCAGGCCCATCTGGGCGCGCAGCTCCGCCAACACCTCAGGTGTGGACTCCTGCCCCAATTGTTCCTGCGCGGCGTCGCCCGGCAGCACGGAGGTGATGGCGAACACCACCGCCGAGACCGCCAGCAACGACAGCACAGCCAGTCCGATGCGTTGCGCAACCAGTTTGAACAGGATGCCGTTCATTGCCGTGGCACCCGCTTCAGGCGGCGGCGTCGAGCCACACGTGCTCGGCGAACGAGGTTCCCATCATCCCGCCAATAGGTATCGGCGACAGGCCCTTGAGCTTCTTGCTGTGGCCGTCCAGGCTGGAGTTGAAGAACGGGATGCCGATGCCACCTTCCTGGTGGATCATCACCTGCATGTCAGCGTACATCTTGGTGCGTTTGGCCTGGTCGGTCTCACCACGCGCGGCCACCAGCAACTGGTCGAACTTCTCGTTCTTCCAGCCTGCCTCGTTCCAGGGTGCGTCGGACTTGAAAAACAGGGTCAGGGCCAGGTCGGCGCTCGGGCGGGTGTTGACGTTGCCGAAACCCACCGGGTGCTTCATCCAGTGGGTGGACCAGTAGCCATCGGCCGGCATGCGGCGCACGTCCAGGTTCAGCCCGACCTGCTTGGCGGCGTATTGCATGACCAGCGCCGTTTCGACCGAGTTGGTCGCGGCTGGCGAGGCCACCACCGGGATGGCGGCGCTGCCCAGGTTGGCCTTCTGCAGGTGCCACTTGGCCTTCTCGGGGTCGTAAGGTCGCTGCGGCAGGCCTTTGTTGAAGAAGCGGTTGTTCGAGGCAATCGGCTGGTCGTTGGCGACCACGCCGCGGCCAAGCTGAATGTTCTTGAGCAGCTGCTCGCGGTTGAACAGGTGCTTCATGGCCAGCACAAAGTCGGGGTTGCTGCCCGGACCTCCGTCTCGCCGCATGACGAGGTTGGTGTAGTTGGTGGCCTTGGTCTCGAAGATGCTGTGGGTGCCACTGGCCAGCACTCGGTCGATCGAGCGCGGCGACACCGCCACCACCAGGTCCAGCTGACCGGAGAGCAGCGCGTTGACGCGCGCCGACTCGTCGGAAATACCCACGAGTTCGATCTCGTCCAGGTAGGGGCGGTTGGGTTTCCAGTAGCTGTCGTTGCGCACCGCGATCGAGCGCTCGCCAGGCTTGAACTCCTTGACCTTGAATGGACCGGTGCCGATGCCGGCGGCGAAGTTGGTGGTGCCGTCCGGAACGATGTGGAAGTGGTAGGTGCCCAGGATCACGGGCAGGTCGGCGTTCGGCGAGGTCAGACGGAAGGTCACCTCGTTGGGGCCGGTGGCGGTCACCGACTCGATCTGGTCGGCCAGCACCTTGGCCCGCGAGGCGGTCGCCGGGTCCTTGTGCCGCATGATCGAGAACACCACGTCGGCCGGCGTCAGCGGCTTGCCGTTGTGGAAGGTCACACCCTTGCGCAGCTTGAACACCCAGGTCTGGGCGTCCTTGGTGCTGAACTCCTCGGCCAGCTGCGGCTGCGGTGCGAGGCTGCCGTCCAGCACGGTCAGGCCGTTGTAGAACATGAAGCCGCGGCAGTAATCGATGTGGCTGGACTGGCGCGCCGGGTCCAGCGTGTCGTTCACGCCCGAGGCCGAGCTGGCCACCTTGATGCGTCCGCCTTTCTTCGGCGTCTGTGCATGGGCCGTGGTGGCCAGCGACGCAATACTGCCTGTCAATGTGGCCTGCATGCCGCTCGCCGCCAGCATTGCCAGGATGTCGCGGCGCGAAGCGCCACGGCGGAGCGAGTCCATCATGCGGACGCTGTCTTCGGGTCCGACAAGTTGCTGTATCTGTTTCTGGTTATTGCTCATGGTTGCTCCTCGTTTGAAAAGTGGCGGTTGCCGGGTGGGGATCAAAAGGAATCGTTCGGGCCAGAAGGCCGTTTCAACATCAGGCCAGCCGGTCCTTCAACCGGAAGTACAGACCAACGGCGGGCAGGAACCAGGGGGGGCCAACGTGTCCGGGGATGGCAGGCCAGGAGCGACCCTTCCAGGGGTTGGCGTTTTCGTTGCCCGCCATCACATCGGCCATGCGCTGACCCATCAGGACCGACATCTGCGTGCCGTGACCGCTGTAGCCCAGCGAATAGAACAGCCCGTCTCGCTCACCCGCATGGGGCAGGCGGTCTTGTGTCATGTCGACCAGGCCGCCCCAG
>JBIIQD010000117.1:0-6948 GCA_044342265.1 Hydrogenophaga sp.
AGCGGCACCGGCATCCGCGTCGACTTCACACGCCAGGCCTTGGACGACGCCACCTGGAACGCCTTGCTCGACCTCGCGCGCCAGGCCGGTGTGGAGCGCCAGCGCGACGCCATGTTCCGTGGCGACACCATCAACACCAGCGAGCAGCGCGCGGTGCTGCACGTGGCCCTGCGCGGCGCGCCCGGCGCCAGTGGCAGCGATGCGCCCTGGGGCGAGCTGGTGCAGCAACAGGTGCAAAGCGAACTCGACCGCGTCTGTGCCTTCGCCGAGCGCGTGCGCGCGGGCGAGGTGAAGAGCAGCACCGGCGCCGTGTTCACTGATGTGGTCAACATCGGCATCGGCGGATCGGACCTCGGCCCGCGCATGGCGGCCGACGCGCTGGCCCCGCTCTGCAGCGATGGCAAAAGTGGTCTCAGGGTGCACTTCGTCAGCAACCCCGATGCCTGGGCGCTGCACAGCACGCTGCGCGGCCTGGACCCGAAGACCACGATGGTGATCGTCGCCAGCAAGACCTTCACCACACAAGAGACCATGACCAACGCCGCCAGCGCCCGCCGCTGGCTGGAAGACGGCGGCATCACCGGCGCAGCGCAAAGCGCGCACCTGGTGGCCATCACCGCCGCGCCGCAAAAGTCTGGCGCTGCCGGTTACCCGGCCGAGCACACCTTCACCTTCTGGGACTGGGTGGGTGGCCGCTACTCGGTGTGGTCTGCGCTGGGCCTGCCGCTGGCGCTGGCCATCGGCGCAGCAGCGTTCCGCGAATTCCTGGCCGGCGGTCAGGCCATGGACGCGCACTTTCGCAGCGCACGGCTAGGGCAGAACCTGCCCGTCATCCTGGCGCTGTGCGGCGTGTGGAACCGCAACTTCTTGAACTGCCCCACGCAACTGCTCAGCTGCTACCCCAGCCGCCTGGTGCGCTTCGCGCCATTCGTGCAGCAGATGGACATGGAAAGCAACGGCAAGCGCACCCGCAAAGACGGCCAGCCCACCGACTGCGACACCGGCCCCATCGTCTGGGGCGGCCTGGGCATCGACGGGCAACACGCCTACTTCCAGCTGCTGCACCAGGGCACCCACCGCGTGCCGGTGGAATTTGTCGGCGTGGAAACCGAAGACATCGCGTTGCCCCTGGCCGCTGAACACCACCGCGTGGTCAACCTCAACCTGCGCGCCCAATCGCAAGCGATGGCCGTGGGTCGCAGCCCAGCCGACACGCTGCAGGCGCTGATCGCCGAAGGCCAGACCGCCGAGCAGGCCGAGCCTTTCGTGAGCCAGCGCAGCTTCAAAGGCGATGTGCCCAACAGCGTGCTCTGGATCGACCAGCTCACCCCGCACCGCCTGGGCGCACTGATCGCGCTGTACGAACACAAGGTGTTTGTGCAGGCCGCCGTGTGGGGCATCAACGCGTACGACCAGTGGGGTGTGGAACTTGGGAAAACCATGGCCAAAGCCATGGAACGGAGCGCATGAAGCAGAGCGACCACGAACCCGCCGCCGGGCCGCCCCAAGGCGGGTTCAGCCCCCTCGGGGGGCAGCGACCCGCGCAGCGGTGGAGCGTGGGGGTCAACCGATGAACATCGCCCTCGTCGCCCACGACGCCAAGAAAGACGACATGGTGGCCCTGGCCACCGAGTTCGCGCCGCTGCTGCGCCAGCACACCTTGATGGCCACCGGCACCACTGGCGGCCGACTACAAGCCGACGTGGGCCTGACAGTCGAGCGCCTGCTCAGTGGTCCGCTGGGTGGTGACCTACAGATTGGTGCCCGGTTGTCGATGGGCGAAGTCGATGCGGTCGTGTTCCTGCGCGACCCCATGACCGCGCAGCCACACGAACCCGACATCAATGCGCTGGTGCGGGCTTGTGATGTGCACAACGTGCCGTGTGCGACCAACCTGGCGACGGCGCGGGTCTTGTTGGGACATTGGGCGCGGGGACCTCAGGTCTGACTTTTTCCCGATACCCGCGCGCCCTCAGGAAATCTTGAACACCGCCACAGCGGCGACCAATTGCTTGGCCTGCTGCTTGAGACTTTCCGCAGCGGCCGCGCTCTGCTCGACCAGCGCGGCGTTTTGCTGGGTGCCCTGGTCCATGCGGGTGATGGCTTGACCGACCTGGGCCACGCCTGAGCTTTGTTCGGAGCTGGCGGCGCTGATCTCCGTGACGATGTCGCTCACGCGCCGGATCGAACTGACCACTTCCTGCATCGTGACACCGGCCTGGTCGACCAGCGCCGAACCCTGCTCGACACGGCTCACACTCGCCCCGATCAGCCCCTTGATCTCTTTGGCGGCCTCGGCACTGCGCTGCGCAAGGTTACGCACCTCGGCGGCCACCACCGCGAAACCACGGCCCTGTTCGCCGGCGCGGGCCGCTTCCACGGCGGCGTTGAGCGCCAGGATGTTGGTCTGGAAGGCGATGCCGTCGATCACGCCAATGATGTCGTTGATCTTGCGGCTGCTTTCGTTGATGCCTTTCATGGTCTGCACCACGCGACCCACGACTTCGCCACCCTGCACTGCCACATCGGACGCGCTGTGCGCCAGCTGGCTGGCCTGACGCGCGCTGTCGGCGTTGTTTCGAACGGTCGTGCCCAGCTGCTCCATGGTGGCGGCCGTCTGCTGCAGTTCGCTGGCCTGCTGCTCGGTCCGGCTGGACAGGTCCTGGTTGCCAGTGGCGATTTCCTGGCTGGCGTGTGACACGTAGTCTGAGCCTCTGCGCACATCGCCGACTGCGCGGGAGAGCCCTTGCTGCATGTTGCTCAGCCAGGCCAGGAGACTGTCCGAGTCGCCGCGCCGCAGGGCGATGGCGGTGCTCAGATCGCCTTGGGCGACGGCGCGGGCCACGGCCACGGCGGTGCGCGGCTCGCCCCCCAGTTGTCGCTGCAATTGCCGGGTGATCAGGGTTCCAAAGCCAATGCCGAGCAACAGGGCCAGCGCCAGAAACCCGATCACCGCCCAACGGGCCGTGAGGTAGATCTGGTTTACCCGGGCCTCCGCGGCGTCGCCACCGGCGAAGCTGTATTGAACAAGTTTGTCCAGAGCACCCACCGTTTCATCAAAGGCCATGCTGGACGCACCATCGGCAATGTCGGCAGCGTCCTGATGCTTCTTTTCACGCCCCAGCTGGATCACGCGCGCCTGGGATTGCTGGTAAGCGGCCAAGGACTTCTCCAGGCTGGCCACCAGTTTCACCGCCTCGGGCAACACGCCCCGGGCTTTGTACTGTTCTATCCGTGCCACCGTGGCTTTGGAGAACTCGGCCATTTCTTCTTCGTACTCGACGTGGTAGCTGGCGTCGTCGGTCCGGCTGTGCTTGACCTCGTGTTCGCGCAACTCCAGCACAGAGATACGGGCCTGTGAGAGATCGCCAACGCCCTTGAGCCAGCGGTCAGACAAGGCGATCGCCTCCGCGTCGACACTGCGCAAGCCCACCAATGCAACGCCACCCAACGCCGTCGTGAGCAACAAGATGGCTGTAAACGTGACAAACAACTGGCGTCCGACCGACATGCGGTCAAGCCACCGTCCTGGGCTGAGGGCGAGTTTCATGGTTGCTTACAGCTCAATGAATCACTTCTTGTGGCCGATGTAGCTCACGCCGATGATCTTGCCGCCCGCATCTTTGATCGGGTTGTAGCAAGCGTCAAACGCGGTGCCGAGCACGTCGATCGGGCCGCAATACTGTTGGCCCTTGTTCACGGCTTCGTAAGCGGCGTTGCGCGCCAGTTGGGTGCCAACACCGCGCTTGCCTTCGGGGGTGAGCACGTTGGTGCTCACGCGCACGAATTCGTCGCCCAGTTTCACGAACACGGTGGCAGTGGCCTGGTGGTCCTTGCGGATGCCATCGACGACATCAAAGTTGTTGTTGATCTTGCGCTGGCCAAAGAACAGCGCTGGCACTTCCTTGTCAGCGGCCTTGTCCATGCCCTCCAGGCGCGGCGCGCCGATCTTGGCCAAACGAGCGTCGAGGTCGGCAATAGTGGCCTTGGGGTCGGCCGCCAGGACCGGGGAGGCGGCGATCAGACCGGCGACGAGGGACATCAGAAGGTGTTTGAGTTTCATGACTGCTCCTTGGAAAAAGGGGTGGATTGCGTTGGAAAGACAGAACATCCGGGGATGTGCAAAACCTATCGACGGGTCAAACGACAACTTAAATCAGGGAGGTCCTGCGTCGGGATATTGTGGAAAAGCCCGTGGCCCACGAATCGTTGGAACAGATGGCCAATACCGTGCCAGTTGAGCGGTTCGGTACGGCACGCCAGGGCCAGCGATACTTCGGGGCATGCCCACGCCCGCCGCCGGGCTGGTCTTCCTGACCAGCTTCACCCTTGGCCTCTCGCTCATCGTCGCCATCGGCGCGCAAAACGCTTTCGTGCTGCGCCAGGGTTTGCGGCGTGAGCATGTGCTGCCGGTGGTGGCGTTCTGCGCCATCGCCGATGCGGTGCTGATCAGCGCCGGCGTGCTGGGCATGGCGCAGGC
Organism: Hydrogenophaga sp.; assembly: GCA_044342265.1. GTDB lineage: Bacteria > Pseudomonadota > Gammaproteobacteria > Burkholderiales > Burkholderiaceae_C > Hydrogenophaga. Next base: position 4,481 of record JBIIQD010000117.1, read on the forward strand.
CCTGGGCCGCCACCCTGCGCTGACCCAGGCCATGGCGCTGGCGGGGGCGGCCTTCTTGGCCTGGTACGGCTGGCAGGCGCTGCGGCGCGCAAAACTCTTTGAGTTCAACGTGGTGCCGCCCAGCGGCTCGCTGTCCCCGCAGGAGGCTGATCCTGACTTGAACGCATCGAAGCCGGATCGGCTCACCCGCTCCGCCGCGCTGGCGCAAGCGGCGGCCTTCACCCTGCTGAACCCCCATGTTTACCTGGACACGGTGCTGCTGGTGGGCAGCATCGGCGCTCAGCAGCCCGAGGCCCTGCGCGGCTGGTTCATCGCTGGCGCCAGCGTCGCCAGCCTGGGCTGGTTCACAGCGCTGGGCTTTGGCGCCCGTTGGCTAGCCCCGCTGTTTGCCAAGCCGCGCGCCTGGCAGGTGCTGGACGCCCTGATCGGCTTGACCATGTGGGTGTTGGCGGCACTTCTGTTGCGGCACGCTTTGGCACCTGCTGGGGTTTGAACACTGCCCCAGAATCGAGTCCCCTGCGACTTGTCACTGATGCGCCATGTACCGTCCCACCCACTTTGAAGAAAACCGCACCGAGGTGCTGCACGCGCTGATGCAGGCCCACCCACTGGCCCATCTGGTCACGCACGGCGCCGACGGGCTTGATGCCAACCCGGTGCCATTCGAACTGGATGCCACCAAAGGCCTCCATGGCACGCTGCAGGCCCACGTGGCGCGCGCCAACCCGGTATGGCAGCAGGCGGGCGGCACGCCGGTGCTGGTGATCTTTCAAGCGGCACAGGGCTACATCTCACCCAACTGGTACCCCAGCAAACCCGAACACCATCGCCATGTGCCGACCTGGAACTACCAGGTGGTGCACGCCCACGGCGTGTTGAGAATCCACGATGACGAGCGCTTTCTGCGTGGGTTGGTGGCGCGTCTCACGCGCGAGCACGAGCAACGCTCGCAACAGGTCAGGCCCTGGAAGATGGGCGATTCGGCCCCCGAGTTCATCGCCGAGATGCTGCAGAAGATCGTCGGCATCGAGATCGAAATCACCCGGCTGGTGGGCAAGTTCAAGCTGGGTCAGAACCGCGAAGCGCGCGACCGGCTGGGCGCAGCCAGTGGCCTTGAGAAGCTGGGGAACTTGGAGACGGCGCAGGCGATGCGCGCCGTGTAAGTCACCTGAGAAAGGGCTTCCTAGAGGCCTGGGGCAGCTGAGGGCCCAAAAACTTCAGTTCACCGGCCGTGCCACTCGCTGCAACACGCGGGTCTCACCCAGCGAAAAGAGCACGAAGGCGTCGTCGGCCACCCCCAGCTTCTTGCGCGCCTTGGGCAATTCATCGATGGGCGCGTCAATGGCGTCGTCGCACAGACGGAAGGTGCCCCAGTGCACGCCCATGCTCAGCTTGCTCTTCACGTCCAGGTGAATCTGCACGGCTTCTTCTTCGTTGACGTGCTGCTCCTGCATGAACCAACGTGGCAGGTAGCAGCCCACGGCGATCTGCGAGAAGTCAAAGCCGCCGAAACGCGCGCCGATGTCGGCAAAGTCTTTCGAGTACCCGGTGTCGCCCGAGAAGAACATCGAGTACGGGGCCTGGTTCACCTGCGCCTGCGCCACAAAGCCGCCCCACAGCGTCGCGTTGCGGTCCCATGGGCTTCTGCTGGACCAGTGCTGCACGGGCACAAAGTGAATGGTGACCTCACCCGTGGCCGCTGGCAGGCGCACGCTTTCCCACCAGTCCATGCGCTGCACGCGGGTGATGCCCTGGTCCTTCATCCACAGGTCCAGCCCCAGCGGCACGATGAACAGCGGCGGACCACCCGGCTGACGGTCCAACATGTGGACAGTCGGCGCGTCAAGGTGGTCATAGTGGTTGTGGCTGATCAAGACCAGGTCGATGCGCGGCAAAGCCGCCAGTGGCAAAGGCAGGGGCACCTCGCGCCTGGGGCCCGCAAAGGACACCGGCGAGGCGCGTTCGGTGAAGTGCGGGTCGGTCAGGATGTTCAGACCGCCAAGTTGCCACAGGGCGGTGGAGTGTCCGATCCAGGTCACGGTGACGTCGTTCCGGTTGGCCTGCAGGTAGGCCAGGTCGGGCGCGACCACGCGCACGCGGGTCGGGTCCTGCGGCGTCAGCCCATGGGTCCAGCGCGCACGCTGCCAGGCCAGGAAACTCGGCTGGTCAGGCCGCCAGTTGTCGATGTAGTTGTTGTTGAAGCCGTCGGGGCGGTGGTGCTTTTTGCTGGCATCGTGGTAGGGATTCACGCTGGCGCACCCCGCCAGAAAGACGGCCACAAGAAACAAAGAGGCAGTGAGAAAACGCATCGTATTTGGCGAGTCAGTCGCGGGCGCCTCGCTCTGAGCGCATCCAGGTGTAGGACACGCCCAAGCCCAGACTGCCCCCGCTCTTGCGGCGCACCAGCGGGCTGGACTCGTTGGCTGCGCCGGCGACGCTGTCCAGCCTGGCAACACCGAACAGGATCC
>JBIIQD010000118.1:0-6901 GCA_044342265.1 Hydrogenophaga sp.
CTTCTCGCTGGAACAGCATGTCGTCACCCATCAGCTGGAACGTCGCCGCGGGCAAACCCCTCATGCAGCATTGCAGGCTCGCGTGGGCACACTGGCCATGGTGCCGCTGAACCCTGCGCGTGCGTTGTGGCAGTTCGAGCTGATCGAAGACTACCGGGGCGGGTCGGCCCTGATCGCGCGCATTCATCATTGCATCGCCGACGGGATCGCGCTGATCAGCGTGATGATGAGTCTGGTCGATGGCGGTACCGAGCCGCCCAAACGCAAGCCTCGCCCCCAGAAAGCACCCCTGGAAGCAGCCGAAGACTGGGTGGCCGACTCGCTGATCCGGCCCTTTGGCGACATCGCGGCCCGTGCACTGGAGGCCGCAGGCGGGGGCGCGGCCAAGTCGCTGGCGATGATCGCGTCACCCCAGCAAGGCCTGGGCGAGTCTCTGGGCCAGGCCTTGGAGGTGGCCCGATTGGGTGGTCAGCTCGCCAGCGATCTGGCCTCGCTGGCTCTCATGCCTGACGACTCGCCCACCCGTCTCAAGGGTCAGCCGGTGGGGGAGAAACGGGTGGCATGGTGCGAGCCGATCCCATTGAACGAGGTCAAGGCGATTGGCAAGGCGCTGAACTGTTCGGTCAACGATGTGTTGCTCAGCTGCGTGGCGGGTGCGATCGCGACTTACCTGCGCCGACATGGCGACGACCCGTCGGGTCAGGAGATCCGCGCCATGGTGCCGATCAACCTGAGGCCCATGGAGGACGCGTGGAAGCTGGGCAACCGCTTCGGCTTGATTCCGCTGGCTTTGCCCATCGGTGTGAGCAATCCGATCGAGCGCGTGTACGCGGTTCGCGCGCGGATGTCCGCGCTCAAGGGCAGCCTGCAGCCCCTGCTGACCTTTGGTCTGCTCTCGGTCGCGGGGCTTCTGATCAAGCCAGCACAGGACGCGATGCTCAGTCTGTTTGGTCGCAAGACCACAGCCGTGATGACCAACGTGCCCGGCCCTGCCGAGAAGCTCAAATTCTGCGGTGCCACGCTCGAACAGAACATGTTCTGGGTGCCGCAGACCGGCACGGTCGGACTGGGCGTTTCAATCCTCAGCTACGGCGGGGGTGTGCAGTTCGGCGTGATTGCCGACAGCGCCCTTTGCCCTGATCCGCAACAGATCATCGACGCTTTCGAGCCAGAATTTGCACAGTTGCTCTCGGTCACTTTGATGCTGCCATGGGGAGAGGGTTGACGCCCCCCCGCGCCGCCTGCGGCGTGGGGGGCGTCAACCAAAACGTTGGTGAGCGATTTCGAGCAGGCCGTCGAAAATGAGACTGTCCACCAGTTCACAACGCGTCGACATGCTCGGCGCCATTTTCCAGCCCGCCCCACCGGTCATGTAGACCACAGGTTCCTGCCCGCAATGGTGGCGCAGGTTCTCGACCATGCGCTGCACCGCTCCCGCAATCGCAAACGTCCCGCCGCTGGTGAGCGCGTCGCTGGTATTGGTCGGGAAGTCGCGCACCTCGCCGGTCGGCACATGCAGGCCAGCAGTGCCCGACTCCAGAGCGCGCAACATGATGCCATGGCCGGGAAGGATGATGCCGCCCAAAAATCGCCCGCTGACGTCCACGGCCTCCACTGTCACCGCCGTGCCCACCATGACCACGATGCAGGGCCGGGCCGGCCCTTGTTGCAGCAGTCGCTGACGCGCTCCGATCACAGCCACCCATCGATCTGAGCCCAGCCGTGCCGGGTGGTCGTAGCCATTGGTCAGCCCCGCTTCTGCGGCGCTGGACACCACCCACTGCGGTGTGACATCCCACTGTTCCAGCTGTTCCTCGACGCGGCGCTTGACCGCATCGCCCGCCACGATGCACCCCAGCACCCAGCGGGGCGAGGCGATGGCGTTCCAGTCGCCGTCGCCCAGCTTTTCAATGTTCTCCAGAAACTGCGCCCCTTGCGCCAGCGGTTGCCCGCCCACCCGAGGTGCGTCGTACAACGCCCATTTCAGTCTCGTGTTGCCTACATCCAGCGCCAGCAAAGTCATGACGTGATTATGAACACCCACGATCACCGCGCTTGCGGCAATGCAGCATCATCCCTTGGATGGACATTCAAATCAGGCCCAACCAGCAGGCCCGCTGAACTGCCGACAGTTTGTTGTCGGTCTTGAGCTTGGCCATGGCGTTGGAGAGGTGGTAGTTCACCGTGCGCTCGGAGCAGTCCATGCGAAGCGCGGTTTCGCGAGCGGTCAGTCCTTCGAAGGCATGGTTCAGGCTCTCGTATTCACGTGGACTGAGCGTCACCCGCTGCTCGGCAATAGCGCGGCGCAGCATGGGCCAGATGTTGAGCGCCGACCAGGCCAGCGACGCGGCTTCTGTGCGGTCCGCAAAGGCCCGTGAGCTGAACATGAAACACTCGAATGCTCGCCCCGCTGGCAGCCCAAAAGCGACCCGGACCAGTGTTTGATGCCCGTGAGCCAGCCAGAGTCGGCGCCAACGACCTGTGCCTTCGGCATAGGCGGATTTGGAAATGTCCTGCCAGGCCACCAACGGCGCATCACTGTCGCGCCAGCTGGCCCCGAAGTCACGGCTTTCCGCCAATGCTTGGGCAGCGCCCAGCATGCGCGGTGGGTGCACGGCCAACACCTCCCGCTCGTCGCGCCCTCCCATGGGGTTGGGGCCCATGACCAGCACGGCATCAACCCCAGAATCCTGCAGCGCACGTACCCAGTCGGCCAAAATGGCATCCACACCCACACTGTCGAAGTTCACAGGCAGTGTCATGGCATGCAGACCAGTGAAACGGAGACAATGGTTGCAGGTCGCATAAGCGTCCGAAAGTGCAAGGTCGGTCGAAACTGGAAGGAAGACATGTTGCCGTGGGACCGGTTTTGGGTTCACAACGCCAGGATCAGGCTGTGGCGCTGGATCGTGGACGAGATCGTCCGCGCGCCGCTTGAGCCTATTTTGCACCCTTCAACGACGCGGCTGCAGTGGCTGGGCGTTTTCACGCTCGGCGGCCACATTCTTTTCGGCTGGCTGTGGGGCTCCGTACTTCCGCAACCCTATGAGCTTGTAAGTGCACGCGTATTGCTGGCGCTCACCGGCCTGGCGCTGTTGCTATCCAGTGTGAACCGGGATCTGCAGTCCAAGACCAGCATTTGGGTCTTCGGCATCATTTTCTGGCTGCAACTGCCGATGTTCTTCGGATGGATGTTTCTGATGAACGAAGGCAACAAGGTCTGGCTCGCCAGCGTGTGCAGCATGATCCTGATTTATTTTCACATCACCGACTGGCGGCTGGCTTGTTTCGGCACGCTGACGGGCTTTGTCACTGCGGGTGCTCTGTTCATATTGACGCGCACCGATCAGACCTGGGCCGGGGTCGCGCCCGAGAACCTCATGTTGATCTGCTTTGCGCTGATCATGAGTCTGATGCTCGGTATGTCCGGCGCCAACCTGCGTCGCGTGCGACTGATCAATACCTTGAGCACCATGGGCGTGATGGCCCATGAGCTGCGCACGCCGCTGGCGACCGTCAACCTCATGGGCGATGTGTTGCGTGGCCTGGCCCAGCACGATGTGCCGGAACCCAAACGCAAGAAGCTGGTTGAACTGTCCCAGCGGTTGCAGAACCTGGTGCGCAGCATGAACCGCCAGATCGACACCCAGATATCCAATGCCCAGCTGCTGCGATTGCCCAGACCCACGACCCACCTCACAGCCATTGAGCTGGTGCAGGATGTGGTCAGCCAGTACCCGTTTCGTTCACCCCGGGAGCGCGAATCGCTGGAACTGACGCTGGAACAGGATTTCGCCTTCATGGGGTCACGGGCGCAGTTCTCGCAGGTCCTCGCCAACCTGATCAAGAATGCGCTGCACGCGCTGGCGGCCTCAGGCGACGCGCCCAAACCCGGCGACTTGCGCATCGCGGTCTTTTTGCAGGATGAACGGGGCCAGATTGTCATCTCCGACAAAGGCACGGGCATCCCATTGCGAAAACAGCACCGTATCTTTGAACCTTTCTTCTCGTTGCAAAGCACGGTCGGTAACGGTCTGGGTCTGACTTTCTGCAAGAATGTGGTGGAGGCATCCAATGGGCGGTTGGTGCTGCATTCCAACCCTGGTCAAGGTGCCACGTTCACCATTGACTTGCCACTGTGGGACCCGCACGCCTCCGTCGTCCGTCCCACAAGTACTGAATGAGCCATGGCCTTGAATTTCCCTCTGTACCAGCGCTCGGGCACACTGATCTTTCTCGACGACGACATCGACTACCTGGAGATGCTGGGCATGGTGGTGCCGACATCGCTTCAGGTGGAACTGTTCTCCCGGCCGACGGCTTTTATCGCCCGCATGACCCACGAACCAGCGCGCTGGGAGGCAGATGCTGGGCTGCAACTGCAGATGATCGACCGCTGGCGCCAAGGCCAACACCTGCTGACCCAGGTGCTGCGATATTGGAGCACCAACCCGGCCCGCTATCAGCTGGCGCAGACCTGCGTGGTGGACTACGCCATGCCCGGCATTGATGGACTCAGGGTGCTGCAAACGTTACTGGACTGGCCAGGCTCACGCATTTTGCTGACCGGTCAAGCGGATGAGCAGATTGCCATTCGCGCCTTCAACAATGGGCTGATCGATCAATTCATTCCGAAACAGACCGCTGACATCGCGGGCCGCTTGATGACGACGCTGCTCAAACTGGCACGCACAGCCCATCCGAGGCTCAACACCGTCTGGCGCACCGCCTTGCAAGGCCATCACCAGGCACAGCTGGAAGCTCCTTCAGTTGCGGAATCGCTCTTGGCGCTGGCCGAGAGCCGATGGATCGAGTACGTAGTGCTTGCCGAGCCTTTTGGCATTCTGGGTCTTGACGCCGAAGGTGAGTGCGACTGGCTCCAGCTCGAACCATCGTCGGGACTGAAGGATGTCGCTGATCTGGCCCGTTCAGCCGGCCTGGGTTTCGATACGGTCCGCGCGATCCAGGGAGGCCACTTGCTGCCTGCCATCGAATTGCAGCAACGGGTCGGTTTTCAGGGGGCTGTCCGTACCCAGCAGACCATCCCCATCGGCGATGATGGTCTGCTGATTGGCGCCTTGTTCCACCTGGACAAGTCCGACTTGCCTGAGCCCATTTACCCTTATCGCCACTTTCTGGACAAACAGAGCGTTCGTGGCATTCAGGACACCTGAGCGCCCAGCCGCTGGCGCCGGGCCGCGGCCCATTCCCAGGGCCGTACCCGCTCAGCCACTGCCCGAGCCGCTGTCTCGACATGGACCAGTTCCGCTTCTGTCAGCGCGGCGTGCAAGGTCATGCGGGCCAATGATCGATTGCGGCTGGTGGCCGGCGCACCAAAAAACGCCGTGTGCACCCCCAGCGCGTCCAGTGCGTCGCGCACCTCGATCGTTGCGGGCTCGGGGCCGGCCTCCAGCGCAATGATCTGTTCAGTCCCTTGATCAATGGGATAGCCCATGTCGGTCAACGAGGTTCTCATGCGGCGTGTCACCTGGCGCAGCGCCTCGCGCGCGCTGTCGGCCTGTTGCAGCACGTCCACCGTGGCGGTCAGACCTGCCGCCTCATGCGGCAGAACACAGGAGCTGAAGATGTTCGGAAAGCTGGAGGTCAGGATGTGAAAGCGCAGACGGGCCGGCGCCGAGAAAAACCCCGCCCGCCCAGCCAGAGCTTTGGCCAGACTGGCCGAGATGAAGTGGACCCGGTCAGTCACACCCAGTTGGGCGCACAACCCGGCACCCTTGGGACCGTGGGTGCCCAGCGAGTGCGATTCATCGACCAGGATCATCGAGCCATGGCGCTCCACCACCTCCAGCATCTCGACCAGAGGGCACACAGCTCCTGTGGTGCTGTAGATCGAGTCCACAGCCACAAGCCCCGGGCCGTGGCGACCCATCAGCTTGTCCAGGTTCTGAGGGTCGTTGTGGCGAAACACATGTGAAGTCGCCCGCGCTGCGTGCGCCCCTTCCCAAAGCGAGGCATGTGCCTGCCCATCCAGATAAACCGGAGTTTCAGCATTGGCCACCGACTGAATCAATCCAACATTGGCGGCGTATCCCGATTGACACACAAATCCATCGTCTTTACCCACCCAATCCGCGAGCTTCAATTCCAGCCGCCGCGTTGGATGTTCGTCGTGCATGAATACACTGGATTGCACCGCAAAACTGCCGGAGCGGGTCAGGGCGTCCACTTGGGCCCGAACGATGTCAGGGTGGCCTGAAATTGCCAGATAATCGTTGCCATCCAATCGCACCGAATTGGGCCCCGGAACAGCGCCTTGCACCGCAAATCGGCCTTGCCACAGGTCATTCCAGCGCGGGAGAAAGTCCTTCTGGATGCGGTCTTCCAGGGCGGTCGTCAGGCGCGGGAATTGGCGCCGGGCTTCAATGGTGTTGTCGAGCATTTCCATGGGTTCTCCTTTAGAAAGAAGAACCCATTGAAGAAACTTGTCCGTGAAAAATTTCTCACTCCCTGTCAGTACTGACAGGGTCTGTTACGCTTTTTTCTCAAGTTTTGTGCGTTTCGTCCGACGGGTGGTGCTCTTTAGCCACAATTCGCACTGGGGCCATTGAGATCTCCAATCAATTCTGGCGCCAGGGCAAACCATGAAATCGCCAGCCGCCTTTTTTTCCTCGCTGCCCGTGAGCATCCGGGTCGCCTTCGAAGCCTTCAAGAATGTTGTAGGCCTCCAACCCCAACTCAGTCGCCCGCTTGGCCGCTGCGATCGACCGCACGCCGCTGCGGCACAGCAAGACCAATTTACGCCCACCATGGGCCGCGGCGCGGACAGCCTCGTCGAACTGTGCGTTCATCGCCATCCCGGGCCATTGCTTCCAAGCGACCACCGAAGCGCCCGGTACATGGCCGACCCATTCGCGCTCGGCATCGGTGCGTACGTCCACCA
>JBIIQD010000119.1:0-6840 GCA_044342265.1 Hydrogenophaga sp.
TGCTTTCCACCTCGCTTTTGGAGAGCTTGCGCACGGTGAGCGGGTAAGCAATGTTGTCGGCCACCGTCATGTGCGGGAACAGGGCGTAGTTCTGGAACACCATGCCGAAGTTGCGCTTGTGCGGCGGTGTGCGCGTGATGGGCACGCCATCCAGCGCGATCTCGCCGGAGGTGGGCGACTCGAAGCCCGCCAGCATCATCAGCGTGGTGGTCTTGCCCGATCCCGACGGGCCCAGCAGTGAGAGGAACTCCCCTTTCTGGATCTCGAGGTTGAGGTCGCGCACCACCAGGGTGTGGCCATCGTAGGTTTTTTGCACACCGGTGAAGGTGACGAGTGCGGTGCTGGTGGTCATGAACGCGGGTGTTGGTATGTGGGCAAGAGCGTATGGCGAAACATGAGACTGCATGCAACCAACGTGCCTGATTCCTGTATCGATGCGTTGTTGTTGCATACGCGACAGACTGTCGGGCACTCACGTGCATTCAACCCAAGCGCGCAGCGCCTTGGCGCTTTCTGTCGCTGGACCGCATGGCTGAACCATGTGTCGAGTGCACTCATCCTGCCACAACGGCTCCGATTGCAGCGCCGAGGATGGCCAAGCCTTCGTCCAGAACGGCATCGCTGGCGGTCAGCGGCACCAGAATGCGCACCACGTTGCCGTAGGTGCCGCAGGTCAGGATGATCAGACCGCGTTTCGTGGCTTCGGCGGCCAGTGCCTTGGTCAGGTCGGCATCGGGCTGGTGCGGGTCGCCGTTCTTGCACAGTTCCATGGCGACCATCGCACCAAGACCGCGCACATCGGCGATGCAACTGTGCTGTTGGGCCAGCGCCTGCAGGCTGGCGGTGATGCGTGCACCCACGTCCCGGCTGCGCTGCAACAGGTCGTGCTTCTCGAACTCGTCGAGCACAGCCAAGGCCGCTGCGCAAGCCATGGGGCTGCCAGCGTAGGTGCCGCCCAGACCACCAGCGGCGGGTGCATCCATCACCTCGGCCCGACCGATCACGGCCGAGATCGGGAAACCACCGGCCATGGATTTGGCCAGCGTGATCAGATCGGGTGCGACGCCGCTTTGCTCGCTGGCAAACCAGGTGCCGGTGCGGCCAGCACCCGTTTGCACCTCGTCGGCGATCAGCAGGATGCCGTGCTGGTCGCACAGGGCACGCAGGCGCTGCCACAGTTCCTTGGGTGCCACGTTGAAGCCGCCTTCGCCCTGCACTGGCTCAAGGATGATGGCCGCGACGCGGCTGGCCTCGAGGTCGTTCTTGAAGATCAGCTCGACCGAGTCGATCGCGTCCTGCACGCTCACGCCATGCAGTTCGTTCGGGAAGCGGGCGTGGAAGATCTCGGCCGGGAAGGGGCCAAAGCCAGTCTTGTACGGCGCCACCTTGCCGGTCAGACCCAAGGTCATCATGGTGCGGCCGTGGTAGCCGCCGGTGAAGGCGATCACGCCAGAGCGGCCGGTGTGGGCGCGCGCGATCTTGATGGCGTTCTCCACCGCTTCGGCGCCGGTGGTCAGGAACAGGGTTTTCTTGGCGAAGTCGCCGGGTGCCTTGGCGTTCAGGCGTTCGGCCAGTTCCACGTAGGGCTCATAGGCCAGCACCTGGAAGCAGGTGTGGGTGTACTGGTCCAGCTGGGCCTTCACGGCTTCGATCACGGCCGGGTTGCGGTGGCCGGTGTTGAGCACCGCGATGCCACCGGCGAAGTCGATGTAGCGGCGGCCTTCGACGTCCCAGATCTCTGCGTTTTCGCCCTTGGCGATGAAGATCTGGTGGCTGTGACCGACGCCGCGTGGGATGGCCGCCTGGCGGCGGGCCATGAGCAGGGCGTTGGTGGCTTGGGACTCGCGTTGCATGGAGGGCTCCGTTCATGAAGAAGTTTCAGACTGGGGCAGACTGTAGGTGCCTGCGTCGAGGGCTAACATATACAGACACTGGCCGCACAGCGAAGCACTGTACTGGTCCCTCGCCCGGTACAGACGACACCCAACAGCCCTCGCCCATGTTTTCCCTCAACCCAAAAGCCTTGACCCCGCTCGTGGTGCAGATCGTCGAGGGCTTTCGCGATCTCATCCAGAGTGGCAACTTGCGTCCGGGCTCCAAGGCGCCTTCCATTCGTCAGTTCGCCCATGCCCACGGCGTGAGCGTGTACACCGTGGTCGACGCCTACGACCGTCTGGTGGCGTTGGGCTACTTCGTCTCGCGCCCGCACTCAGGCTTTTTTGTGCGCAAGCGCGAGGGTGCGGTGCCCCAGGCTCCTGGCACTGTGTCCGCCGAGACGGCGAACTACAACTTTGACTCCATGTGGTACCTGCGTCGGGTGTTCGAAGCCCGAGCGCTGCGCATGAAGCCAGGCTGCGGTTGGCTGCCCGGTGACTGGCTATTCGAAGAAGGACTGCGTCGCAGCCTTCGCACGCTGGCGGCCGAAAATGTGGACCTGGGCGGCTACGGCGAACCCAAGGGCTTTGCGCCGTTGCGCCATTTGGTGCGCGACCTGCTGGCCGAACAGGAGATCGCTGTCAGCGCCGACCAGGTGTTGCTGACCCAGGGCTCCAGCCAGGCCATGGACCTGGTGGCGCGCCGAGTGGTGCGTGCGGGTGACACTGTGCTGGTCGATGATCCCGGTTACCCCAACCTGCTGTTTTCGCTGCGGTTCCTGGGCGCCCGGCTGGTCGGTGTGCCACGCACACCGGCTGGCTATGACCTAGCCGCGCTTGAAGCGTTGGTGAAAGAGTATCGGCCCAAGGTGTTCTTCACCCAGCCGCGCCTGCAGAGCCCGACCGGCTCAGTGGCCAGCTTGGCACACCTGCACCGAGTGGTGCAATTGGCTGAGCAGTACCAGTTCACCGTGGTGGAAAACGACATCTACGCCGACCTGGACCCGGAGCCGCGCCCCTCGCTCGCCAGCCTGGACCAGCTGCAGCGCGTGGTCTACATCAGCAGTTTTTCCAAGACCATCTCGCCCAACATCCGCGTTGGCTACCTGGCGGCCCCGCCTGATCTGCTCGAAGACTTTTCCCAACTCAAGATGATCTCGGGCCTGACCTCATCGGAATTCAACGAGCGCCTGGCCTACGGCGCGCTTGTGGATGGGCGCTGGCGCAAACACCTGCGCAGCCTGAGAGAGCGCTTGGCGCAGGCGCACCAGCGCGTGGCCCAGCAGTTGGAAGGTGTAGGGTTTGAACTGTTCTGCGAGCCCAAGGCAGGCATGTTTTTGTGGGCGCGCCACCCGGACATACAAAACGCCACCGAGCTGGCCTACAAGGCTGCGGAGCAGGACATTCTGCTGGGGCCTGGTCACCTGTTCGCGCCCGATCTCCAGCCAAGCCCTTGGTGCCGTTTCAACGTGGCGTTCAGCGAAGAGCCGCAGGTGCTGGCGTTTTTGAAGGCACAGCTGCTGGCATAGGCAACACATTTCAACCCGCCGACGTCGCCTGCTTCCACGCGTGTTCGACCGACGTTTCCCAGGAAGCCTCTTTGCGGTTTCCAGTTCAGTTCGGTGTTCGCTGAGCTTGAGTGGGCCAACAGTCCGGCGGGGTCGCCTTCGCGCCTTGGGCTGTTCATCCTTGCCACTCAGTGCGGCAGCGCGATTTCTACTCAGGTCGTCGATGGTAGTCGCCTTGCGGCGTTGGCAACCAGCTGTTTGACCTGATGTGAACCGATGATCCGGCACCGACGTCGACGGAAATGTTGCGTATGAATTGACCCCGACCAACGTCAGGCGCCGATCAGCACTGATGCGCCAGCGGAGGCCGTGCATACGTAAACCGTCGCGCTTTCGCCTTGCGGCGACCGGTAGTGGGCCTCCACCGCCTCGCGCGCCTTGTGGACCAGGGTTTGTGGCAGCAGTGCAACCACACATCCGCCGAAGCCGCCGCCGGTCATGCGTGCGCCGCCTCGGTCGCCGATCGCGGTTTGAAGTATCTGAACCAGTCCGTCGATCGCTGGCACGGTGATGTCGAAGTCGTCGCGCATGGAGGCGTGCGAAGCCGCCATCAACGTACCCAAGGCCTTCAGGTCGCCCGAGGCCAGCGCCTGAGTGGCCTTCAGCGTGCGTTCGTTTTCGGTGACGATGTGACGCGCGCGTCGGAAGACCACGGGGTCAAGGCCGGTGGCATGCTGATGCAACTGGTGCAGGTTCACGTCGCGCAAAGCCTTGACGCCATAGTGTCGGGCTGCGGCCTCGCATTGGGCACGCCGGTTGTTGTATTCGCCGTCGACCAGACCACGCCGAACGCGTGAATTGACAATCATCACCGCCAGGCCGCTGGGCATTGGCACGGGCCGCTGTGCCAGCAAGCGGCAGTCGATCAGTAACGCGTGGCCAGATCTACCGAGGGCCGAGACCAGCTGGTCCATGATGCCGCAGTTCACGCCCACGAAACGGTTCTCTGCCTGCTGGGCGATCAGTGCGAGTTCGGTGGCGCTTACTCTGTCGAGTCCGCACAGGGTCTTGAACGCCAGACCCACGGCCACTTCGAGCGAGGCCGAGGACGACAGCCCTGTGCCTTGGGGCACGTCGCCCGCAATCACCAGGTCGGCTCCTTGAAGCGGCAAGCCACGCGCTAGCAGTTGCTGCACCATGCCGCGCACATAGTTGGACCACGCGGCGTCGCCGCTGTGGACCTCGATGGGTTCGTCGAGCGAGAACTCGTCGATGGCTTCGGCAAAGTCGCAGGCGACAACGCGCACACGGCGGTCGCTGCGCGGACCGATCGCGATCAGGGTTTCAAAGTTGATCGCACACGGCAACACAAATCCGTCGTTGTAGTCGGTGTGTTCGCCAATCAGGTTGACGCGGCCTGGCGCGCGCACCAGCTGGCTGGGGCTGTGGCCGGTGAGGCGCTGAAAGGCGCTGTTGACTTTCTGTTGCAGGCCGGGGACCTCCGGTGCTGCTGCTTCACGGTAATGGACAGGGCTCACGGCGCGCAGGCGCTGCGCTGCCTGCTCGGGGGTCAGGTCGCGCTGAGCTTCGGCCAGCATCTCGTACCCGACCATGAACTTGCGCACCGATGCCGAACGTAGCAGCGGCGGGTAGAAGTGGGCGTGAAGCTGCCATGGTGTGGGGTCGCTTGCCGAGTCGAAGGGCGCACCATGCCAGCCCATGGAATACGGGAATGAGCACTGGAACAGGTTGTCGTAGCGCGAGCTCAGTTGCTTGAGCGCGAGCGCCAGGTCGGCGCGCTGAGCAGGGCTCAGTTGCGGCAGCCGCTGCACGGCGAAACGCGGCAGCAGCAGAGATTCGAATGGCCAGGTCGCCCAGAATGGAACGATGGCGACCCAGTGCTCAGTGAGTACCACCACCCGCTCCCCAAGAGCCACCTCGCGGTCGACCAGATCGAGCAACAGAGGATGGCCGTGTTCAGCGTGCCAGGCACGTTGACGCTGGTCTTCGGTGGCGGCTTCGCTGGGAATGAAGTCGGTGGCCCAGACCTGGCCGTGCGGGTGCGGGTTCGAGCAACCCATCATGGCGCCCTTGTTCTCAAACACCTGTACCCAAGGATAGATGGCACCGAGTTCGGCGGACTGGCTGCACCAGACATCGATCACGTCTTCGATGGCGGCGAGTGTGAGCTCGGGCAGGGTCTTGCCGTGGTCGGGCGAGAAGCAAATCACCCGGCTGGTTCCGCGCGCGCTGCGCACCTGGAACAGTGCTTCTTGCGTTGGCGGAGCATCTGGGACTTCAGGCGCGACGGCGGCAAAGTCGTTGGTGAACACAAAGGTGCCGCGGTAGGCCGGGTTGACTTCGCCGGTGACGCGGGGGTTGCCTGCGCACAGAAAACAGGTAGCGTCATGCGCCGGGCGTTCGCTGTTGTCGGGCGCTTCCTGTTGGCCCTGCCAGGGGCGCTGGGCGCGGTGCGGTGAGACCAGCACCCCTTTGCCGTTCAACGGGTTGAAGCGGAGGTGTGCGTGTTCGGATACATCGAAGGTGGTGGCGCTCATGGGAGTTCCTTCGGCCTGCGCGATGAGCTGTGCACTTACTTGGGCTTGATCCGGCGCCGCGCTCATGCCTCAATCTTTCGCAGGCGAGCGATGAAACAGGTTTCGGTCGTGCTGCGGGGCATCGGCAGTCCAGCCTGCGTGATCCAGGCGCCGTCCATGTCCACTCCGCCATCCAGCAGTTCGGCAAAAAACGGCGCGGGCGACTGTACCGCGCCATCGCCTTGGATCGCCACCAACTGCTGCACCCGGTAGCGCGCGCGTGCATCCAGCATGGGCAGCCGGAGCGGCGGTGTGTAGCGGTGAGAGCTTGGTGCGGTGCGAAAGACAAACAGCAGAATGTCTTCGGCCTCAGTGTCGCCGTGCGCCTGCCACACCAGGCTGTCAGCGCCTTCGCCACGCCAGACCTTTCCGCAATGAATCTGCTCGCGCCAGGTTTTGTAGCGGCCGATCCAGGCACCCAGCTGCTGCCGCGTGGCGGCGTCGAGGTGGCGCACATCCAGCTCCACGCCCATATGACCGGTCATGGCCACCGCCGCGCGAAACGCCAGTGACTGGCTGCGCCCGGTGGTGTGGGCGGGTGAGGTGCCGATGTGAGAGCCCAAGATCTCGGGTGGAAAAAACTGGCCAAAGCCTCGCTGAATGTCGATCCGCGAGAGCGCATCGATGCAATCGCTGCCCCAGACCCGGTGGGTGTGGCGCAGCATCGCGAAATCGATACGCCCTCCGCCGCCAGAGCAGCTCTCGATTTCGACCCCGGGGTGCGCGGCGCGCAGCCGCCCGAGCAGCGCATACACGGCCAGCACCTGGGCCCGGTAGCCGGCGCTTCCCACGCCACCGGCCAATGCCGCGGTGGTGAGGTCGCGGTTGTGATCCCACTTCAGATAGCGGATCGGCAGGCTG
>JBIIQD010000120.1:0-6798 GCA_044342265.1 Hydrogenophaga sp.
CCAGATTGCCGCGGGCTGCTTCCCAACTGCCCTGGGCCCGCACCCGTTCAAGTGTGGCTTGCGCCAGCGCTGTCTGTGCCTGAAGTCGGTCGATCTGGCTGCCCACCTGGGCCTCAAAACGCGCTTGAGCAGCGGCGGCGGTCTGTGTTGCAGTGGCTTCCGCCTCGGTGGCTGCTTCAAGGTTAGAAGATGCCACCACTGATTCGCCATACAGGCGCATGACATTGCTCACTGATTCAAGCAACGTATTGCCCTGGTTGGCGATGGCTGCAGACAGTTCCAGGCGAGCCTCGCGAAGGCTGGCGCTGCGTTGGCCGAAGTCGAACAAGGCCCATGACACCCCGAGAGAGGCACCGAGGGTGCGACCCGCTGACCCGCTGGAGTTGAAGTTGCGCGCGCTGCTGTACGTGACGTTGGCACTCCAGCTTGGCCACAGCGCGATTTCGCCCAATGCGACGTTGGCCGATTGCGCCGAAGCCTGTGCGATGGCCTGTCGCAGTGAGGGGCTCTTGCACAAGATGTGAGCCAGCGCGTCGCCCAGTGTCAAGCGCTCCCAGGGAGGGGTCGCGGCAATGGCGCATGCATCGCTGCCGGGTTGCCAGCGGTCGGCCTGGTGGGCCCAGTGAACCGCGGGACTTTGATCGTCTGGATCGACCGCAGGCGCTTGAGCCAGCATCGAACTCGGTTTCAATCGCAGCTCGTCGCTCTGCGTCTGGGCCGAGGCGTTAGCCGCAAAGGCGCAGGCCAACACAAGGGTCGGCAGCGGGAGGCGTACGGGTCGGGTCATGATGCTGCGAGTCCCTGGCGCTTTGCCACATGGTCGAAATAGCCTTGTGGCGCCCCGTCATAGGCAACGCGACCTCCCTGGAGCTCCACCACCCGCTGCGCAGAGCGAAGGGTCTCGGGCCGGTGGGCGATCACGATCCGGGTCACAGGCAGCGAGGCAATGGCGCTGTTGACTTGAGCCTCCGATTCGATGTCAAGGTGGCTGGTGGCTTCGTCAAGAATCAACACCCGGGGGCGCTTGTATAACGCACGGGCCAGCAGCAGCCGCTGCTTCTGGCCGCCTGAAAGCACTGTGCCCATGTCCCCGATCAAGGTCTGATAGCCCATGGGCATCGCCTCGATATCGTCGTGCAAGGCAGCCATGCTGGCGCATTCGACCAACCAGGCCGTCTCTGGGCGCGCGTCGAAGAAGCAGATGTTGTCGGCGATAGAGCCTGCGAACAGAGTGTCGTCCTGCATCACCGTCGCCACACCCTCGCGCCAGCGCTCGATGCCAATCTGCAGAAGTGGCACGCCATCGGCTCGAATCTGTCCTTCGGTCGGTGCATAGGTGCCCAGCAACAGGTTGATGAGCGTGGTTTTACCGCAGCCGGAACGGCCGGTGATGGCCACCACCTCACCCGCTGCAATGTCCAGGGACAGGCCGTCGATGACCCAGGGCGCCTGATCGGCATAGCGGTACCGCAGATTCACCAACTGCAGGGCGGGACCGGAATCTTCGTTGGAACTGGTCCGCGCAGATGCCAGCTCCCGGGCGCCTAGGCGTTGCGCGCTGGGCATGGCCGGGGTCAGCACCAGGTCGGCAAGCCGCTCAGCATGCAACCGCAACATTTTCAGGTCGATGGCCTTGTCGATCAGCGCTGTCACGCGGCTATCGAACTGGCCGCGGTAGGCCAGGAATGCCATCAGCATGCCCACGGTCAGCTCGGTGGCGACGATCTGGCGCGCCCCCAGCCAGACCAGCAGCACCATGAAGCCTCCGCTGAGCAGTCCCCGCAGCAAGCCATAGAGAATCTGCAGCTTCTGCACTTTCAGTTGCGCATTGGTCGCGTTGACCATCAATGTCTGCCAGGCCCCTTGGCGCTGCGACTGCCGCCCGAACAGCTGAATGGCGCGCATGCCACGAATGGTTTCAAGAAAGTGGGTCGATTGCGTCGCGTCACGCACCAATGTTTCTTCTGAAGCTGCGTACAGCGGGCGGTACCACAGCAGACGCATGCCCAGGTACAGCATCACTGCGATCAGCGACACGCCCGCCAGCACCGGGCTGTAGACAAACATCAGCACCAGGGTCAGGATCACCAGCAGCCCATCAAACAAGGCCTCGACAAACGCTGCGGTCAGGGTCTCCTGTATCTCGTCGACAGAATTCGCCCGGGACACAATGTCGCCCAGGTGCCGGTTCTGAAAGTAGGACAGTGGCAGCCGTGTCATGTGGCCAAACACGTTGGCTTTCCATTGCAGGCCGATCGATGTGTTGATCACCATCAGCATCCACGATCTCAGCAAGCCCGTGAGCTGTTGCACCAGCACCAGAAGGCCAAAGCCCAGCGCCAAGGTCGTCAGCAATTGGGTATCACGCGAGACCACCACATGGTCCAGCACCCATTGCATGAACAGCGGCGCAACCAGGCCAAACACCTCCAGGGCCAGTGACAGCAACAGCACCTGCGTCAGCGAAGGCCAGAACCCGGAGACTTGGCCGATCAACTGACTCAGACGGATGCGGGTTTTTTCTTCTTTGGGCGCAAAGCCCGGGTTGGGCCAGACTTCCAGCGCGACGCCGGTGAAGTGTCGCGAGGTCTCTTCCAGCGTCAGCCGCCGTTCGCCAAAGGCGGGGTCGTTGACCACGACATGCCCTTGCCCCACCGACTTGAGCACGACGAAGTGGTTCAGGTCCCAGTGCAGGATGGCCGGCAATCTCAATTGCTGCAACTCGTCCAGCTCCAGCCGCAGGCCACGCGTGCCCAGTTGCTCGCGCTGGGCAATCTCCGTCAGCGTTGACAGCGTGATGCCTGTCATCGCGATCGCGTGGCGGCTGCGCAAGGCGGGCAGGTCAGTGGACGCGCCGTGGTGGTTCAGGATCATGGCCAGACAGGCCAGACCGCATTCAGCCGCTTCGGTCTGCAGGACCACGGGCAAGGTGCGGCCAATTCCAAAAGACAGTCGGTCGGTCCAGTTCATGGCGTGCTCCGACGGGTCACACTGAACAGTGGCTCGAGCATCCATTCGTAGAGCTTGCGCCGCTCCTGCAGGATGTCCGCCTCCAGCCACATTCCCGATTGCAATGGCCTCGCCTGACCGTTGGCGTCGATGGTGTTGGACTTGAGCTTGACCTGGATCGCGAACACCGGCTCTCCCGCCACCGAACCGGTGGTGGGCAACCCAAGCAGTTCGGAAGGGTTGACCGCTGAGGTCGAGACGGTGCTGACCGTGCCTTCTTGCTGGCCAAACTTTTGATATGGGAACGCCTGGTAGCGCAGCAGCACAGCGTCTCCAGTCTGTACAAAGCCAATGCTGCTGCTGGGGGCGTACAAGCGGGCCTGGAGCTCGCCCTGGTCAGGCACCAGGGTCACCAGCGGCTGATTGAGGTCGACCGTCTGACCCACTTCGGCCACCACCAGGGTGGCCCGACCGGTCTCTGGGGCGGTGACCATGACACGCCGACGGCCTTCGACCTCGGTCAGTTGCTGGTCCGTGCTCGAGACCTCGCGCTCAAGCTGTGCCAGCAGGTTGGCGTGGCGCAATCGCGTGGCGAGCTGCTCTTGCAGCACCTGGCCGAGCTCTCGCTGTACGCCCAACGCGTCGCGCTCCAGCCCTTTGAGGCGAGAGCGCTGTTCTGTCAGGTCAATGTCTTTTTGCAGTAGCTCTTCGCGGGCGATGTAGTCCTGATCCGCCAGACCCTGGTAGCGCTTGCGCATGTCCTCGGCAATGGCAAGCCTCGTCTTCTGCTGTTCCGTCTGCGCAGCGATGGCGCCAACCTCGGCACGCAGGGTCTCGGCACGCCGCTGCAGATTCGCCAGTTCGTCATCCTGCACCCGGCGCGATCGGTCAATCTCCAGTTCCAGCGAACTTTTGCGCGAACCGACCTGACGCGCGATGTCGGCCTGCAACTCGCCCGTTCCGGCGCCCGCGCGGTCACTGCTGAGCACATACAGCAGGTCACCTTTGCGGACCTGCTGACCATCGGCCACCTTTTTCTCCAGCACAACGCCCGCCTGTGGGGTATGCACACGGATCAGGCCGCCAGCTGGCAACAGCTGGCCGGCCACCGTGACGCGCCGGGTGTGGCTACCCAGCAGCAGAAACGCGATCAGCGCCAGTGCCAGGAGCGCAGCGATGGCACTGAGCCAGAACGTCGAAATGCGCGGGGTCAAGACGATCTGGCCCAGCAGCTGGGTGCGTTGCGCAGCCAGGGCCTCGTCTCTGAACAGACGTTCGGAGGGCGGTGGTGAAGGGGGCATCGCGTGGGGCGTCCGGATCGGAGTTTGTAACGTGCTGATACATTTTCATGAAGCCCAAAGTGTATCGACATTCACCGCTGCGCCTGGGCGGAAAACCGGGCACGTCGTGCCTTGGTGCACGCCCATTGCGCCCCATTGCACGGCCAGTGCGCGCAGGGGCAACGGCGTGGCCCTTGCTGTCATGATCACCCGCTGGCCCTGCCACCGCCCCTTTGACTGGAGACCCCGCTTGAGTCCTGCCCACCGTGTCTATGCCGCGTTCTTTCTCTACGCCTTCAGCCTTGGAGGTTTGTTTCCCCGCATGGGCGAGATCCAGCGGGGCATGGGGGTGGGCGAGGGCGCGCTGGGGCTGGCGCTCATGGGCACAGCCTGCGGCACCATGGTGTCGCTGACTTGGGGGCACGCGCTGATCGAGCGCGTGGGCTACCGGCGTTGCCTGCTCTGGTTGCTGCCGATTGCTTCGGTCTGGTACGCGCTGGCGGCCTGGTCAACAGACCCCTGGATGCTGTTTGCCTGCCTGGTACCGGCGGGCATCTGTATCGGCGCGATCGAGATCGTGGTGAACGTGGAGGCCGATCGGGTGGAGCACCACCTCGGGCGCCGCATCATGAACCGTTCTCACGGCTTCTGGAGCTTCGGCTTCTTCGGTGCGGGCGTGGTCGGCGCCCTATGCGCCCACTGGGGCGTGAGTCCGCAAGCGCAGCTCATGGCAACGGTGCTGGTCGTGGTCGTGGCCACGGGCTGGGTGCTGGGTGGTTTCGAGCCCACCCCGGCCAGGCCACAGCCACCCGGCGCGGCGCAGGCGCCCCGGTTTGCCCGGCCCACGCTGGCGATCATGTCGCTGGTGGGTCTGTGTTTTTCAGCCATGGTGATGGAGGGCGCGGGCATCGACTGGTCGTCCATCTACATGCGCGATGTGTTTGGCTCGGCGCCGTTCGTGGCGGGGCTGGCGGTGGCCACCGGCGCGTTTGCGCAGGCCATGGCGCGTTTTTCGGCGGACCATTTTGTGGAGCGCCATTCGCCAAGGGCGGTGGCTCGGGTCCTTTTGCTCACGTTGGGCGTGGGGGTACTGCTGGTGTTTCTTGCCACCCATCCGCTGGTGTCGCTGCTGGGTTTTGCGCTCATGGGCGTGGGCACCAGCGCCATCTTCCCGCTCGCCATGTCGGCGGCTGCCCAGCGCCACGATCGACCGGCGGCGGTCAATGTGGCCGCCCTGTCGCAGACCGCGTTCGTGGCCTTTCTGCTGGCGCCGCCGATGCTGGGATTCATCGCCGAGCACTGGGGCATCCGCTACGCCTTCGGGCTGGGCTTGCCGTTGGTGGTGATCAGTTGGCTGTCGCTTTCTTCGCTGCCGACGGAACAAGCCACTGACCATCCGACATGAAAAAAGGCCCCGAAGGGCCATTTCTCATGCGGTGTCTGGAGCGGGTGAAGGGAATCGAACCCTCGTATGAAGCTTGGGAAGCTGCCGTTCTACCATTGAACTACACCCGCGGCGGCGCGTAGTTTACTTGAGGATGTCGCCGAGGCAGAGGTACTTGACCTCCACATAGTCGTCCATGCCGTAGTGGCTGCCTTCGCGCCCCAGACCCGACTGCTTGACGCCGCCAAACGGCACGTGCTCGGTCGCCAGGATGCCGACGTTGATGCCGACCATGCCGTATTCCAGCGCCTCGGCCACGCGGTAGATGCGGCCGATGTCGCGGCTGTAGAAGTAACTGGCAAGGCCAAACTCGGTGTTGTTGGCGGCGTCGATCGCTTCCTGCTCGGTCTTGAACTTGAACACCGGCGCGAACGGGCCGAAGGTTTCCTCTTTGGCGCAGAGCATGTCGGCGGTGGCATCGGCCACCACCGTGGGTTCGAAGAACTGACCAGAGCCGGTCGATTGAAGGCGCTTGCCCCCGGCCAGCACGCGGCCGCCTTTGGCCAATGCATCGTCCACATGGCGTTGCACCTTCACCAGTGCCGCCTCTTCAATCAGCGGCCCCTGGTTCACACCGTCTTCGAATCCGTTGCCGACTTTGGCGGTCTTCACCTTGGCCGCGAACTTCGCGACGAACTCGTCGTACACACCGTCCTGCACATAAAAGCGGTTGGTGCAAACGCAGGTCTGGCCGGCGTTGCGGTACTTGCTGGCAAAGGCGCCCTCCACCGCGCTGTCGACATCGGCGTCGTTGAACACGATGAAGGGTGCGTTGCCGCCGAGTTCCAATGACATTTTCTTGACCGTGGGCGCGCTCTGCGCCATCAGGATGCGGCCCACTTCGGTGGAGCCGGTGAAGCTGATGTGGCGCACCACATCGCTGGCACACAGCACCTTGCCCACGGCAATCGAGTTGTCGCTGTCGGCGGTGATGATGTTGAACACCCCGGCCGGGATGCCGGCGCGGATGGCCAGCTCGGCGGCGGCCAGCGCGGTCAGCGGGGTCAGCTCGGCCGGTTTGATGACCACCGGGCAACCGGCGGCCAGCGCGGGCGCGACCTTGCGCGTGATCATGGCCAGCGGGAAGTTCCAGGGCGTGATGGCGGCGCACACACCGATGGGCTG